>JBIKXN010000346.1:0-4460 GCA_044355765.1 Alphaproteobacteria bacterium | reverse complement strand
GGGCTCATCCCGGATTGCGATCTGGACAAGGTGGCGGCGGCGGGGAACGCGGCCGGGACGGGGGCGCGGATCGCGCTGCTCAACGCCGCGGCGCGCGGCGAGATCGAGGCGCTCGTGCGCAGGATCGACAAGATCGAGACCGCGATCGAGCCGGCCTTCCAGAAACATTTCGTGGCCGCGATGGCGATCCCGCATGCCGAGGACCCCTATGCGCGGCTCGGCGCCCGGGTCGAGCTGCCGGCGCGCCGCAGCCCCCCGGTTGCGGGCCGACCGGGCAGGCGCGGTGGCCGCCGGGGCGCGGCCACCACCACCGAAGGGGTGTAGAACCCTTTCGGCATCAATGGGTTGATCCGCGAGTTTAAGTCGAATTTTAAGGTCTTCCGGCGACGATCGTTTCTCTGAGACGCGTCGAAAAGGCGGACCCACGACCGTGCAAAACCGCGATTTCGGTACCGAACTGCGCGATATCGGCCGCAGGCTCGAAGATGAGCGCTTGTCGCATTCCGACAGCGTGATGGTGGCTCCGGTCGGGGTCACCGATCTGCGCGAGCCCGAGTTCCTGCAAGCCCAGGTCTACTGGCACGAGTGCCGCAAGGAGAAGTCGATGCCGGCGCGCGCCGACATCGACCCGATGCGCATGCACCGGATCCTGAGCAAGGTGCTTCTGATCGACGTGCTCGGCGCGTCGCCGTTCTTCCGCTTCCGCGTGGTCGGCACCCAGATCGCCGACTGGGCGCATTTCGACGCCAGCGGCCGCACGCTGGACCAGATCGAAGCACCGGGATACCGCCAGATGCTGATGGCGACCTATGGCGAGGTCCGGGGTGCGCGCCGTCCGATCGCCCATCGCATCCGCTGGGACGAGCCCAACGGCGCGCATCGCTACAAGCGGCTGCTGTTGCCGCTGGCCGACGATGGCGAGAACGTCAACATGATCCTTTCCTGCAGCGTCATCGAGCGCTTCGAGGATGCGGAGGCGTATTGGCGCAGTCCGGGGCCGGGCGCCGTACGCTACTGACCCTGCGCTAAGGCAGTTTCCGGCCGGACGGAACCGGTGAGGGATCCCCTGGCGGCGCGCAACGCGATTCGAGTTGGCGACTGGGCTGTGGAGACCAACATGGGTGGCCGCAGCTTTGTCGAAGGGCCTGCAGCGTTGGACCATAGCGGCGGCCGAAGAGGGCACGTCGCGTCGCGCTGCGGCGGCCCGCTTCTGGGTGAGCGAGATCAGAAGCGAGCAAACCGGGCCCGACGTTGCCGCTGCGCGCGACGCCAGCCACCGAAGCGAAGCCCGCTCTTATGACGCTGCGCTACCGATCCATCGCGGCCGTGCCGGTGCCGCGTCGCAGGAGGAATTCGACTTCCGCGGGTCGTCCGGGGATCTCCAGCTTCGCGCGCCGCGCCGGGCTGCGGGCGATGACGCGGCCGCGGCGGACGACGGCGAGCCTCGCCGCGCGCGTACGGATGGCTTCGATCGGATCCTGCGCTTCGAGCAGGACCATGTCGGCGTGGTCGCCGGGCGCGAGACCGTAGCCCTCCAGACCCAGCAGCCGCGCAGGATTGACGGTGACGGCGTCGAAGCAGCGCCGCATCGCGTCGAGCCCCGTCATGTGAGCGACATGGACCGCCATCGCGGCGACCTCCAGCATGTCGCCGCTGCCCAGGCTGTACCAGGGATCCATCACGCAGTCGTGACCGAAGGCCACGGTGAGGCCGGCGGCCATCAGCTCGGGCACCCGCGTCATGCCGCGGCGCTTCGGGTAGGTGTCGTGGCGCCCCTGGATCGCGATGTTGATGAGCGGATTGGCAACCACGCCCAGCTCGGCCTCCGCCATCAGCGCGATCAGCTTGGAAACGTAGTAGTTGTCCATGCCGTGCATGGAGGTCAGGTGCGAGCCGGTGACCCGCCCCTGCAGCCCCAGCCGCTGCGTCTCGAAGGCCAGCGTCTCGACATGGCGGGACAGCGGGTCGTCGGTCTCGTCGCAATGCATGTCGACGCGGCGTCCCTGCTCGGCTGCCAGTTCGCACAGCGCGCGCACCGAGCGGCCGCCTTCGGCCATCGTGCGCTCGAAATGCGGGATGCCGCCGACGACATCGACGCCGCGGCGCAGCGACTCCTTCAGCAGGTCCAGCGCCCCGGGGGAGCGGAACACGCCGTCCTGCGGGAAGGCGACCAGCTGCAGGTCGAGATAGGGCTTCACGCGCCGCTTGACCTCGAGCAGCGCGTCGACCGTGAGCAGCCGTGGATCGCAGACATCGACATGGCTGCGGATGGCGAGCAGCCCTTGCGCGACGGCCCAGTCGCAATAGGCGAGCGCGCGTTCGACCACCGCGTCCTGGGTCAGCGTCGGCTTGAGTTCGCCCCACAGCGCGATCCCCTCGAGCAGCGTGCCGGAGTCGTTCAGCCGCGGCAGGCCGAGCGAGAGCGTGGCGTCCATGTGGAAATGCGCGTCGACGAACGGAGGCGACACGAGCAGCCCTGCGCAGTCGATCTCCTCCGCGGCCGCGGCGTCGAGCCGCGGCGTCGCCGCCGCGATCCGGCCGCCGACGACGCCGATGTCGACGCCGCGCCGCCCGTCCGGCAGTGTCGCGTCGCGCAGGATCAGGTCCATGGTCATCGCCGCTCTCCCTTCACGTAAGGCGCCATCAGCGCGCGCGGATAGGCGGCGCGCCGCGACATCGCCACCAGAGCGACGATGCTGAGCGCATAGGGCATCATCAGGAACACCTGATAGGGCACGTCGCCGCCGACGATCTGCTGCAGCCGCAGCTGATAGGCGTCGAAGGCGGCGAAGAGCAGCGCGCCGAGCAGCGCCTTGACGGGCTTCCAGCTGGCGAACACGACCAGCGCGATGCAGATCCAGCCGCGGCCATTGACCATGTTGAAATAGAAGGCGTCGAAGGCCGACATGGTCAGGAAGGCGCCGCCGACCGCCATCAGCGCCGATCCGGCGACGACCGCGCCGATGCGCACCGCGACGACGTCGATGCCCTGCGCCTCGGCGGCCTCCGGGTTCTCGCCGACCATGCGCAGCGCGAGCCCCAGCGGCGTGCGGTAGAGCACCCAGGCGACCACCGCCACCGCCACGAAGGCGGCATAGGTCAGCGGCGTCTGCGCGAACAGCGCCGGTCCGATCACCGGGATGTCCGACAGCACGGGGATGGGGAACGGCCGGAACGGCTCGATGCGCGGCGGCGTCGTGATCTGCGGGAAGGCGATGCGGTAGGCGAAGTAGGAGAGGCTGGTGGCGAGCAACGTGATGCCGATCCCCGCGACATGCTGGCTCAGCGCCAAGGGCACGGTGAGGACCCCGTGCAGGAAGCCGAAGGCCGCGCCGGCGAGCGCCGCGAGCGCGACGCCGGTCCACAGATCGGCGCCCTGATGGACCGCGAGCCAGCCGGTCAGCGCGCCCAGAACCATGATCCCCTCGATGCCGAGATTGAGCACGCCGGCGCGTTCGCAGAGGAGTTCGCCCAGGGTGCCGAAGATCAGCGGGGTGGCGATGCGCACCGCGGCGACCCAGAGGCTCGCCTGCGTCAGCAGCGCGACGGCGTCCCAGATCTCGTTCATCGCCAGCGCAGCCGGTAGCGCAGGAACAGCAGGGCGACGAGCATCGACAGCAGCGCGGTGGCGACGATCACGTCTGCGATGTAGTTGGGCACGCCGACGCCGCGGCTCATCGAGTCCGCGCCGACGAAGATCGCGGCGACGAAGATCGCCGCCCCGACCACGCCGAGGGGGTGAAGACGCGCTAGCATCGCGACCACGATGCCGCCATAGCCGAAGCCCGGCGACAGATCGAGCGTCAGGTTACCTTTCAGCCCGGCGACCTCCGAGACCCCGGCGACGCCGGCCATGCCGCCCGACAGCGCGGTCCACAGCAGCGTGCGCTCGACCGGGATGCCGGCGAAACGCGCGGCGCCGGCGTTCAGCCCCACGGCCCGGATCCTGAAGCCGAGCGCGCTGCGCGAGTCGATCGCCCAGGCGGCGACGGCCAGCGCCACGGCCAGCGGAAAGCCCGCGTGCAGGCGCATGCCGGCGACCAGCTTCGGCAGTTCGCCTTCGGGCAGGATCGGCTCCGCCTGCGGCCAGCCCAGGCCCATCGGATCCTTGAGCGGCCCCTCGAGCAGCAGACCCACGAGCAGGATGATGATGAAGTTGGAAAGCAGCGTGACCACGACTTCGTCGACGCCCAGACGCGTCTTCAGCAGCGCGGGACCGGCGAGCATCGCGGCGCCGGCCAGCGCGCCGGCCGCGACCAGCACCGGCACGAGCAGCGGCGCGGGCAGCGCGAGCGCGCCGGTGCCGAGCAGCGTCGCGGCGACCGCGCCGGCATAGAGTTGGCCTTCGGCGCCGATGTTCCAGAGCCGGGCGCGGAACGCGATGGCGGCGGCGAGGCCGGTGAGGATCAGCGGCGTGGCGCGGGTGAGCAGTTCGTTGACGGCGAAGCCGGAGCCAAGCG
>JBIKXN010000345.1:0-4465 GCA_044355765.1 Alphaproteobacteria bacterium | reverse complement strand
GCAGGATGTCGGCGGAGATCTCGACCGGGGTCAGCAGACGACCGCCGATCGCGAGGCGCGCCATGCCGCCCTCGGCAGGCGGACCGAGTTCGTAGGGCAGTACGCCGGCCAGCGCCTTGAGATCCTCCGCGCCGCGGCCCATCAGCCGCTTGATGGAGGAGACGACGACGTCCGGACGATCGAGCAGCGCGGCGCGCGCGGCGTGGCCGACCTCCACCGTGTCGCCATAGGCGACGACCGAGGGCAGCAGCGCGCGCCCCTGCTGGTCGCGCAACACCTCGACCCGGCCGCCGCGAGCGACTGCGACCACGGAATTCGTCGTGCCCAGATCGATGCCGACCGCGATGCCGCGTTCGGCCTCGTGCGGCAGCGGGGTCTCGCCCGGCTCGTATATATCGAGCAGCATCGCGATCAGCCTTCCCCGAGCAGCCGCGCATGCCGCGCGCGGGCCTCGTCGACGAGTTTCTGCAGATAGCGCAGACGAAGCGCGGCGCGGCGCGCGCGATCGAGATCGGCGGCGGCGAAGGCCTCGGTCAGTTCAGCCTCGATCGACATCGCGTCGGCCACCGCAGCGCCGATGCAGGTCTCGACGCCGGCGGCGTCGCGCGCGCCGTCCAGGGTCTCGCGCCGTTCCATCTGCTCGACCAGCAGTTCCGGATCGCGGATCGTCCGGTCGTCCTCGATGCCGCGTCCGGCCAGCTCGAGCAGGTAGCAGGCGCGGGCGAGCGGCGCCTTCAGCGCCTCGTACGCGTCGTTCAGGCTGACGGCCTGGCGCTGCGATATCGCCTTCTCGCGCGGTCCGCGGGTGGCGAAACGGTCGGGATGCAGCTGGCGCTGCAGCGCGAAATACCGGGCCTCCAGCGCCCGGACGTCGACGGCGAACCCGCGCGGCACGCCGAGCCTGGCGAAATGGTCGATGTCCCGCGGCGGCTGCACGACGCGGCAGGTCGCACAGAACAGCGCCTCGGGCCCGACCGGGCCGGCGCAGGACCAGCAGGCCACGGGTGTCGCCAGAAAATCGGCCGCGCCTATGGTATCGAGCCTGTCTTTCAACTGCCGTCTCGCTGCCGGATCGGCCGGCCGTGAAAATACTGCGGCCGGCACGCGTCGGCGGCCGGCCGCATCCGACGATGGATCAGGGCCCCGTCAGACGTGGAAGGACTCCCCGCATCCGCAGCGGCCCTTCTCGTTGGGGTTGCGGAAGGTGAAGCCGGACTTGAACTGCTCCTCGACGAAATCCATCTCGGTGCCGAAGAGGAACATCGCGGCCTTGGGCGCGATCAGGATCGCGATGTCGTCGGTCGGCCGAAGCACCTCGTCACCGGGATCGGCGGCGTCCGCGTATTCGAGCGTGTAGCTGAGCCCCGAGCAGCCGCGCGTGCGCACGCCCACGCGCACCCCGTAGGACGGCTTGCCGCGCTTGGCCAGCAGGGCGCGCACGCGCTCGACGGCGGCCGGCGTCACCGAGACCGGCGGCGGCCGCGGCGCGCGCGGGCGCGCCGCCGGAGCGGCGCTGGAGGGCTGGGAGGCTTCGGACATCGCCCGGGTTCCCGTTCTCAGCCGTTCGAAGCCTTGGCGCCGGGGCCCGCATGCTTGTTGCGGTAGTCCTCGATCGCGGCCTTGATCGCGTCCTCCGCCAGCACCGAGCAGTGGATCTTCACCGGCGGCAGCGCGAGGTGCTGGGCGATCTGGGTGTTGCGGATCTCCGCGGCCTGGTCGAGCGTCTTGCCCTTGACCCATTCGGTGACCAGCGAGCTCGAGGCGATCGCCGAGCCGCAGCCGAAGGTCTTGAACTTCGCGTCCTCGATGATGCCGTCGGCGCCAACCTTGATCTGCAGCTTCATCACGTCGCCGCAGGCAGGCGCACCGACGAGCCCGGTCCCGACCGCGTCGTCGTTCTTGTCGAACGCGCCGACGTTGCGGGGGTTCTCGTAGTGGTCGACGAGCTTCTCGCTGTAGGCCATGTGACCGTTCTCCTCTCGTCTAGGGATATAAAGCCTTGCCGCCTCGGTTTGAAGGGGGTGCGCGCCGCCTCAATGGGCCGCCCACTGGATGGATTTGATGTCGATCCCGGCCTGCGCCATTTCCCAGAGCGGGCTCATGTCGCGGAGCTTCTGGACGGCCGCCACGATGCGGTCGGCCGCGTAGTCCACCTCGGCCTCCGTCGTGAAGCGGCCGAAGCCGATGCGCAGGCTGGTATGCGCCAGTTCCTCCTCGACGCCCAGCGCGCGCAGCACGTAGCTGGGCTCCAGGGACGCCGAGGTGCAGGCGGACCCGGACGACACCGCCAGGTCCTTGATTCCCATCATCAGCCCCTCGCCCTCGACATAGGCGAAGGACAGGTTGAGATTGCCCGGGATGCGCTGGCTGGCGTCGCCGTTGAGGAAGACCTCCGGCAGCCGCGCGTTGATGCGGGCCATGAAGCGGTCGCGGAACGCGGCGAGGCGCTCGGCCTCGGCCGCCATCTCGCGCTTGCAGATCGCGGCCGCCTCGCCCAGGCCGACGCAGAGCGGGGTCGGCAGGGTGCCCGAACGCATGCCGCGCTCCTGGCCGCCGCCATGGATCAACGCCTGCAGGCGCACCCGCGGCTTGCGGCGGACATAGAGCGCGCCGATGCCCTTGGGCCCGTAGATCTTGTGGCCGGAGATCGACATGAGGTCGATGTTCATCGCCTCGACGTCGAGCGGGATCTTGCCGTAGGCCTGCGCGCAATCGGTGTGGAAGAAGGCGCCCTTGGCGCGGCACAGACGGCCGATCTCGGCGAGGGGCTGGATCACGCCGATCTCGTTGTTGACCCCCATGATCGAGACGAGGACGGTGCGATCCGTGATCGCACGCTCGAGCTCTGCGAGGTCGACCAGCCCGTCGGCGCGGACCGGCAGATAGGTGACCTCGAAACCCTCGCCCTCGAGATGGCGGCAGGTGTCGAGCACGCATTTGTGCTCGGTCGACAGCGTCACGATGTGGTTGCGCCTGTCCTTGTAGAAGCGGGCCACCCCGGCGATCGCGAGGTTGTTGGATTCGGTGGCGCCCGAGGTGAAGACGATCTCGCGCTCGTCGGCGCCGATCAGTTCGGCCACCTGGGCGCGGGCCGTCTCGACGGCCTCCTCGGATTCCCAGCCATGCAGATGGCTGCGGCTGTGGGGATTGCCGAACTTCTCGGTGAAATACGGCATCATCGCCTCCAGGACCCGCGGGTCCATCGGCGTGGTCGCCTGATAGTCGAGATAGATCGGCCGCGGCTCGTTGCTGCCCGCTCGCGGCGCTTGGGAATTCTGCGTGTTCGTCATGCTCGGCTTCCTCGAGAGGGTGGAACTGCTGCGGCGATCACGCGGCCGCGCGGCGGGTCGCAAGGGAACTCCAGGCGCGTACGAAACGGTCGACCTCTTCCTCGGTCGTGGTGGAGCCCAGGCTGACACGGACCGCGGCGCCGGCGATGTCGGCCGGCACGCCCATCGCGGCCAGGACATGGCTGGGGCGGACCTTGCCCGACGAACAGGCCGCACCGGCGCTGATCGCGATCCCGGCGAGATCCATCGCCATCACGATCGTGGCCGAATCGAAGCCCGGCAAGGCGACGCAGGAGGTGTTGGGCAGCCGCGGCGCGCGTCGCGCCAGGATCCGCGTGGCCGGCACCGCCTGGCACAGCGCGTCTTCCATGCGGTCGCGCAGCGCCCCCACGCGCGCGGCGCGCGCCTGCTCGGCAGCGGCAGCGCGGGCGGCGGCCCCGAAGGCGGCGATACCGGCGACGTTCTCGGTGCCGGCGCGCGCGCCCTGCTCCTGACCGCCGCCCCGGATCAGCGCGCCGGGCCGGGCGGCGCCGCGCACGACCAGCGCGCCGACGCCCGTCGCGCCGCCGAGCTTGTGGGCCGAGAGGGTGAGCATGCCGATGCCCTGGCGCGCCATGTCGACGGGCAGTCGGCCGGCCGCCTGGACCGCGTCGCAATGGAGGATGCCGCCATGGGCCTGCACGCAGGCCGCGATCGCGTCGATCGGCTGGACCGTTCCCGTCTCGTTGTTCGCCGCCATGACCGAGACCAGCGCGGGGCCGCGCGCACGCAGGAGCGCATCGAGCCGTTCGACCGCTACCCGGCCATCGCCGTCGACGGGGACGCGCGCGGCGTCTTCGCGCGCGGCGAGAACGGATGCATGCTCGACGTCGGAGACCGCCACCGCGCATCGCGCGCCCGCCAGGGCGAGGGCATTGGCCTCGGTGCCGCCGCTGGTGAATATCACCCCGTCGGGATCCGCGCCGACGAGCGCCGCCACGGCCACCCGCGCGTCCTCCACGACGCGTCGCGCCGCCCTGCCGAACGCGTGCACGGAGGACGGATTGCCAACCTGACCGAGCGACGCCAGCAGCGCATCGCGCGCCGCGGGCGACAGCGGCGCCGTGGCGTTCCAGTCCAGGTAGGCGACCGCGGGCATGGCGGGGATGCCGGTGCGCCGCGGCTCAGCCGACCGC
>JBIKXN010000344.1:0-4470 GCA_044355765.1 Alphaproteobacteria bacterium | reverse complement strand
CAGCAGCCTGTCGGGCCCGGCCGAGAAGCGCAGCCTGATCTCGCCCGGCGCCGCCGCCTCGACGCGCGCGAGCAGCCCGGTCTCGGGCTCGACATAGGCGCCGGTCCAGGCCGGCGTCGGCAGCGCCGGATCGGCCGCCTGCCGCGCGCGGCCCAGCAGCGCGCCCAGCACGCCCTGCGCCGCGGCCTGCGCATCGGCCATGTGGTTGAACAGCACGACGACCGAGATGCGCGCGGCGGCCAGATGCAGCCGGTGGCTGCGCCAGCCGCGCAGCGCGCCGGAATGCGCGGTCATCGCATGGCCGAATTCCCGCGGCCGGTCGAGCCCGAAGCCGTAGGACGCGGGCGCGCCGTCGGCGAAGGCGACGGGCGCCGAGAGCCGCCCATAGAGCGCGTCGTGATCCTCGCGCGTGGCGTCGATCCAGCGCTCCCACGCGATCATGTCGTCGAGGCATGCGCCCATGCCCGCGTCGCCGGTCCACAGGATGCGGTTGACCGCGGGGCGGAACCCGGCGGCGACGCTGCCCTCGTAGCCCTCGGTGCCGTCCGGCATGGCGCGCGTGTCCGCGGCGAGGCACGCGCTTTCCATGCCCGCGGGATCGAAGACGTGCCGGCGCAGCAGCGCCGCGAAATCGCGGCCGGCATGCGCCTCCAGCAGCTCCGAGATCAGGCGGAAATTCTGGTTGCAGTAGGAATAGCGCGTGCCCGGCGCGAAATGCGTGGAGCGCGTCGCGGCGAACATGCGCGCGGCCTCGGCGTCGCCGAAGCCGTCCTCGGCGCCCGCGCCCAGCAGCATCGCCGTCGCCCAGTAGTCGCGCAGTCCGGACTGGTTGTGGCAGAGCTGCGCCACGCCGGGCATCGCGCCCTCCAGCCGCGGCAGCCGCGCGCGCAGCGCCGGCGCCAGGACCTCCGGATCGGGACACGCCGACAGCAGCGCGGCGCAGGCGAACTGCTTCGTGATCGAGCACACGCGGAACAGCGTGCGCGGCGTGAAGGCGATGCGCCGCTCGGCGTTGGCGAAGCCCCAGGCATGGCGCGCCAGCACCTCGCCCCGCCGCAGCACCGCGATCGCCCCGCCGGGGCCCGGATAGGCCGTCGGGAGCGCCGCGATCGCGCGCTCCAACGCCGTGATGTCCTCGCCGCTCATCCGCCCCCCTTTCGTCCCGTCCGCGGGCCTCGTGCCGGGCTCAGGCTTCGAAGCGTTTGCCCGCGGCGAGGAAACGCTCGGTGCCGAGCACGCCGTTGAGGCCCGCGAAATCGAGCATCTGCCCACGCCAAGGCGCGGTCGTCCCGTTGGCCTTGAGGCTGGCGAAATACGCCTGCATCGCGAAGGCCATCGCGCGCACCGTGCCGCCGGGGAAGATCGCCAGCTTGTAGCCGATCTTCTCCAGCTCCGCGCCGGAATAGATCGGCGTCTTGCCGCCCTCGACCATGTTGGCCATCACCGGCACCTTGCCCGCGTAGCGCCGCGCGACCTCGACGAGATGGTCGTGGCTTGGCGGCGCCTCGATGAAGATCATGTCGGCGCCCGCTTCGGCATAGGCGTCGGCGCGCGCCAGCGCCGCCTCGAAGCCTTCGACCGCGATCGCGTCGGTGCGGCAGATCAGTGCCATGTCGCCATGGCGCGCGTCGAGCGCCGCCTTGATCTTGCCGACCATCTCGGCGGTGGAGACCAGCGCCTTGTCCTGCAGATGGCCGCAGCGCTTGGGCATCGTCTGGTCCTCGAGCTGGACCGCCGCCGCGCCGGCGCGCTCGAAGCCGCGGATCGTCCGCTGCACGTTCAGCGCGTTGCCGAAGCCGGTGTCGATGTCGACGATCACCGGGATGGTCGCGCGCTCGCGGATCGCCGCCAGCGTCTCCAGCACTTCGGTCGACGAGACCAGGCCGATATCCGGAAACCCGAAGCGCGTGTAGCAGATCGAGGCGCCGGACAGATAGACGGCCTCGAAGCCGGCCTGCTCGGCGAGCAGCGCGGACAGCCCGTCATACACGCCCGGGGCGACGACGATGCCCGGACCCGCGAAACGACGCTTGAGCGAAACCATGCGCATGCACCCCGTCTGGAAGCGACCGGCGCGCAGCATGCGCGAGGAGCGCTGGCCGCGTCGAGCCCGCTGCGCTCAGGCGGCGGCGTTGGCGGCGCCGGTCAGGGCGGTCGCGCTGTGCATCTCGATGCGGTCGCGGCCGTTGCGCTTGGCGCGGTACAGCGCCTCGTCGGCCAGGTCCTGCGCATGCTGCAGGTCGAAGCCGGGCCCCATGCGCACCGCCGCGATGCCGATGCTGACGGTGACGGGGATCGGCACCGGGCCGTCCGGCCCCTGGACCTCGAAGGGCTTCGCGCGCATCGCCTCGCCCAGCTTGTGGGCGACGAAGAGCGCGCTTGGCGAGGGCGTACGCGGCAGGATCACGCAGAATTCCTCGCCGCCCAGCCTGGCTATGAAGTCCGAGCCGCGCAGCGTGCGCCGCCAGCGCGCCGCCGCCTCGCGCAGCACCGCGTCGCCCGCGGCATGGCCCCACCCGTCGTTGATGCGCTTGAAATGGTCGATGTCGAGCATCAGCACGCTGACCGGCGCGCCCGCGGCGTCGGGCCGGGCGCGGAACTCGTCCGCGAACCTGTCGAAGCCGCGGCGGTTCGCGATGCCGGTCAGGTGATCGGTGTGGACATGGGTCAGCAGCGCCTTGTTCGCCGCGCTCAGCTCGTCGCGCAGCCGCCGCTCGCGCGCCAGCAATTCCGCGGCGACCACCGCGCCCGACACGTCGCTGTAGAGCGCGACATAGCGCAGCGTCTTGCCCCAGGCATCCTTGAACGGGATGATCGTCGCGCTCACCCAGTAGAAATCGCCCGACCTGGCGCGGTTGCGCAGCGTGCCGTGCCAGACCCGCCCGGCGAGGATCGTGTCCCACAGCGCGCGGTAGAATTCCGGCGTCTGGTGGCCCGAATTGAGGATCCGGTGGTCCCGGCCGATCAGCTCCTCGCGCGCATAGCCGCAGGCGCGCAGGAACGCATCGTTGACGTCGATGATGCGACCCTGGGCATCGGCTTCCGAGACCATCACATGCTCGCCGATCGCCAGCGCCTGGTTGCGCATCTCGATCACCGAGGCTTCGTAGCGCAGGTACCAGCGATAGAGCATGAGCAGCGCGCCCGACAGCAGCAGCGTGGCGGCGACGGCGGCGATCGCCAGCGGCGTCTGTTTTTCGATGTGGCGGCGCGCCAGCGTCGCGGCGTCCATCGCTGCGGCGACGACGAAGGGATGGTCCTGGCTGGCGCGGAAGGCGACGAGCATGCCGCCGGTCTCGTCCGGGCCCAGCAGCCCGCGGTCGCGCCCCCGGGCTGCCGCTGCGATGCGCGCACCTGGCGGTGCGATGCCCGCCGGAGACGCGCCGGTCGCGGCGATGATGGCGCCGGTGGCGTCGAACATCGCGATCAGCACCGCCTTGTCCTCGCGCACCCGCGTCCAGAGTTCGACGAAGGCGGACAGGTCGATCGCCGCGACCCAGCGCGCGCCGGGCTCGCCGGTCTGCGCCGCGCGCGAGGCGATCCATGCCGGCGCGCGCGCGCCGGGCGCTGCGCCGGCGAGCGGCGCGTCGATCGCGGGGCCGAAGCTGAGGCCATGCGCGGGATCGCGCGTGCCGGACGGGGGCAGCGCGCCGGGTGGCAGCCGGGCACCGAGCATGGCGGGATCGGAACTGGCGCGGATCGTGCCGTCGGCCCCGGCGAGCGACAGGCTGCGGATGATCGAAGCGCCCGCGGCGATATCGGCGAGGCGGCGCGAGATCTCCTCCGGCGCCGCCGTGCCGGGCAGCGTCGCCGCCAGCGTCGTGCGCGCGGCGACGACGTCGAGCGCGCGCGACGCATGGTCCTCGAGCACGAGGATGGCCGCCAGTCCGCGCTGCTCGAAGGCCTCGCGCACGGTCTCGCGGGTATGCAGGAACTCGATGGTGAACCCCGCCCAGATCAGCAACTGGCCGATCACGAAGGCGGCGACGAAGGTCAGGCGGAAGCGACGCGGATCGAGGTCGAGGCGCGGGCGTGCCGGCATCGCTCAGCCCCGGATCGCCCCGCCGCGCATGGCAAGGCCGCGGACGAGCCCTCGCGCCTGCGCCGCGCGATGCCATGGTCTGGAATGCGGGGAGATGGAAGCGCGCAGCATGATCCTGTCAGCGACGGCGCCCGGCGCATCGCCGGCGATTGGTTAAGAAGTTAAAAAAGTGTATACAAGATGCGGCGGCGTAAATCCAAGCCCCGGCTTATGCCATGAATTGAGCCGAAAACCGGGAAAACTCGGCGAATTCGGCAACGCGCCCCGTCGCGGCGAGCAGGTCGGCGGACCGCGCCGGCCCGAAACCGGGCGCGGCCAGGGCGAGGAATTTCGCCTCGATCGCGGCGCGCGGATAGGGCGCGTCGGCATCGCCGCGATTGCTGGCGCGCTCGGCCTCCAGCACGCGCCCGTCGTCGAGCGCGATGCGG
>JBIKXN010000342.1:0-4481 GCA_044355765.1 Alphaproteobacteria bacterium | reverse complement strand
CGGCGTGGCGAAGCGGTTCGGCGGTCATGCGGCGCTGGGGGTCAGGGTCCGCACCGGCCGTGGCGCGGCCGACGGCAGGTCCGTCGCAGCGCCCTGGGCCGGCGGTGCGCCGAGTGCGCGGCCGAGCGTCGCCGAAACGGCGCGCACGTCGTGCAGGCACCGGAGCACGGGTTCGGGCCGTGCCATGTGCCAGCTGCGCGTATGCGGCCACAGGACGAGATACGCGATCCTTTCGCCGGACCTGAGCTTGAGCGCGATCTCGCCGGTGCCTCCGGGCGTGGCGCGCATCGCGGCGGCGTCGATCCTCGAGAAGGGAAGGTTCACGGAGATCGGAAGGGCGATGCCGACCCGCAGCACGAAACGCTTGTCCGTCATCGTGTAGACGGTCGTGCGCGCCACCAGTTCCGCATAGCCGCGGACGAGACCAAGCGCCACGAGCGACAGCGCGGCGCCGACGGCGGCCGCAGAGGAGACCTCGAGGAGCGAGGCGCCGTCGAGGGCGGTCGACACCACCACCCAGGCAACAAGAGCGATGAAGTAGCCGGTCAGATGCGCGAGCTTGAGAAAACGAAAGGCGAAGTCGCTCGCGTCCGGGCTCCCCTGCCAGAGAATCCGCTCTCCCGGCGGCAGCCGCCTGGGGAGCCCGCGGACGGGCTCGAAGGCGAAATCGTCGTGGCTCACAGCAGCGGCTCCGCACGCGACGGCGTGGCGTAGAGCGTTCCCGCGCCGTAATAGGCCATCACCTTCTCCTCCTCGAGCATGGTGACGGAGTCCTTCGACCTGATCGCGGGCACGCCGGCGAAATGGCTCCCGAGGATCGAGGCGACCTTCACCTGTCGCGCCTTCGCGTCGACGCGGGAGAAGTTCACCGGCAGGAGCACGGTGCGGCCGCCGACATCGACCTCGAAATAGCGGAACAGCACTTCCGAGCGGTCCACCCATGCATCGACCACCGTGCCGCCCTTCGCGCCGTCCGCGCCGACCACGGCGAACCCGCGCGGATCGGGATCCTCTGCCGCCACCGAAAACTCGCTATCCGCGCGCAACGGGACGATCTTGACCCGGCCGTCGGCCGTCATGTCGGGCGTGTCCGCGCGACGTGCCCAGGCGCCGGGACCGACACCCGCCGTCATCGGATCGCCGTTCGGCTCGATGGGAGCCCCAGGGAACGCGGCGATGGGCGTCCCATTGACGATCTCGGGCGCCTCCTTGCGGGGCGCCTGGACGGTCGAGCCGTCGTGAAGCAGGTAGGTCTTGGGCTTCGGGACCGGCGGGAAGCCCTGGACGGTCACCAACGCGGACCGGTCCGATTCGAGCGGATAGCCTTCGCGCTTGTTCTCGCGGTGAAGATAGTAGATGAGCGCCGCGAAGAACGCCCAGAACACGTAGAGCGCGACCTGCGCCACGTCCAAGTAGCTTCCCAAAGATCCCTTTTCCATCTCTTCCTCCTTGCGCCCGGATCAGCCAGGGAACTGGGCCATTCCGAAGCGCGTCGAATTGCGGTCCGCTGCACGCCGCGAATGGGCCGCGAGCGGTCCCAGGATCGCCAGCGTCGCAAAGAGCAGCAGGATTTCCAGGTGATAGACGAACGTGTAGCCGGCGAGCGCGCCGGCCACGGACGAAACCGCGTCGGCGATGATGCCACCCGCGGCGATGGCCACGCCGGCGGCGGTGGCCTGCACGGCGCCCCAGGCGCCGAGCGCGGTGCCCAGGTCTTCGGCCGTACCGAGTTCCATCGCCGCCGCGAGCGTCGCGAGCATGAACAATCCGCCGCCGAAGCCGATCCCGCCGACGCCGCAGCGGAAAAGGAAGATCGACTCCACGGGGGCCGACAGAACGACGGCGCAGAAAGACGCGATGCCGGCGAGCACGCCCAGCGCCGCCAACCGCGGCGTATCGAAGCGCCGCTCGAGCAGACGCGCGGCGACGAAGAACGCCACCAGCGCGCCGATCGCCGCGAGGGCCGTCAACTGCGTGGTCGCCCCGACCGAGAGGCCCAGCACCTGACCCCCATAGGGTTCCAGGAGGATGTCCTGCATGCCGAAGCCCAGCGTTCCCGCGCCGCTCGCCACCAGCAGCCGCCGAGCGCCCGGCCGACGCGCCAGGTTGGCCCACGTCTCCCCGAACGCCGGACGGATGCGGTCGTGGCGCGTGCGCGCGGGATCGCGCGGTTCCTGCTTCCACAGCGCCACGACGTTCAGCAGCAGCGTCGCCACGGCCGCGCCCTGCACGACCTGGATGAGCCGAAGCGGATCGAAGTCGCCGAGCAGGCGTCCGAACAGGAAACCGCTCGCCACGGTGCCGACCAGGAGCATCATGTAGAGCAAAGCGATAACGCGCGGTCGCTTGGCCCGCGGCGCAAGATCGCCCGCGAGCGCCAGACCAGCCGTCTGCGCCGTCGCGACGCCGGCACCGACGAGCAGGAAGGCGAGCGCGGCGCCGGCATGCCCGACCCACACGGGGCCGGCACCGGTGCCCGACATGAGCAGCAGCGCGAAGGGCATGATCGCGAAGCCGCCGAACTGGAGCAACGTCCCCATCCATATGAAGGGAACGCGACGCCACCCAAGATAGGAGCGGTACGTGTCGGACCGGTGGCCGATCATGGCGCGGAACGGCGCGACGACCACCGGCAACGCCACCATCGTCGCGACGATCGCGGCGGACATCCCGAACTCGACGATCATCACGCGATTGAGCGTTCCGTTGAGCAGGACCAGCGCCATGCCCGCCGAGATCTGGAACAGCGACAGCCGCAGGATCCGGCCGATGGGCAGGTCCGCGCTCGCCGCGTCCGCGAACGGCAGGAAGCGCGGGCCGACCGCCATCCAGATCCCGGAGATGCGCGCCGACAGCCTGGTCATCTGCCGACGAGCTCCAGCGCCTGGGACTGGTAGAACCCGCTCGCCACATGCGTCGTGCGCCCAGGAGCCCAGCCCGCCAGCGCAGGTTCACGCGCCAGCGCCGCATGCAGCGCCGAGAGCCTCACCGGCTCGATCGCCGGGGCACGGTCGCCGCGCGGAAAAAGGCGGCCGATCGCGTGCATAGCCGCCAGCGCGTTGGTGCGGGGCGCGAATGTGAAGGCGATGGATCCCGCGCAGCTGCCCGCGAAGGCGCCGAGCACGCGCACCGCGTCCTCGAGCCGGTAATGGATCAGCGAGTCCATGGCCACGACGTAGTCGAAGGGTCCGTACGCCGCCGCTTCGTACATGTCGCCCACCAGGAACTCGACGCGCCCCGCGCCGAGATCGGCGGGCGAGCGCGCGCGCGCGAGGCTCACCAGCGTCGGCGAGAGGTCGACGGCGACGACATCCGCGCCCCGCCGCGCCGCTTCGACCGCGAATGCGCCGGTGCCGCATCCAGCATCGAGCACGCGCGCGCCGCGCAGATCGGATGGCAGCCAGTCGAGAAGGGTGGAGCGCATCCGGTCCCGTCCGGCGCGAACCGTGGCGCGGATCCGCCCGACCGGCGCATCCGAGGTCAGCCGTGTCCATGCCTGGACGGCGGTACGGTCGAAATAGGTTTCGACGCGCGTGCGCTGTTCGCGATAGCTGGCGGTCTGCATCAGTCGTACCCCAGCAGGTCGAATATCTCGCGGTCCTTGAGCGACCGCGCGGGGAGCGGCTCCACGCCCTTCCACAGGGTTTCCGCGAGTTCGATGTAGCCTTCGAGAACCCGATCGAGTTCGGGCGAGCGGTCCATCTCGAAAAGCGTCGCCTTCTTGAGCCGGCTGCGCCTGATCGCGTCGAGATCGGGGAAATGCGCGAGCGTGCGCATGCCGGAGGCCGCGTTGTAGCGCTCGATCTGGTCGACCGCGGCGCTGCGATTGGCGATGACCCCGCCGAGCCGGACGTCGTAGTTCTTCGCCTTCGCGCCGATCGCCGCGACGATCCGGTTCATCGCGAATATCGAGTCGAAATCGTTCGCCGCGACGATGATGCCGCGATCGGCGTGCTGCAGGGGCGAGGCGAAGCCGCCGCAGACCACGTCGCCGAGCACGTCGAAGACGACGACGTCGGTGTCGTCGAGCAGCCGGTGCTCCTTGAGCAGCTTGACGGTCTGCCCCACGACATAGCCGCCGCAGCCCGTTCCGGCGGGCGGACCGCCCGCCTCGACGCACATCACGCCGTTGTAGCCCTCGAAGACGAAATCCTCGAGGCGCAACTCCTCGGCGTGGAAATTCACGCTTTCCAGAACGTCGATGACCGTCGGCATCAGGCGCTTCGTAAGCGTGAAGGTCGAGTCGTGCTTGGGATCGCAGCCGATCTGCAGGACGCGCTTGCCGATCTTCGAGAAGGCGACGGAGAGATTGGAAGAGGTCGTGCTCTTGCCGATGCCGCCCTTGCCGTAGACCGCGAAGACCTTCGCGCCGTCGATCTTCATCGAGTCGTCCTGATGGACCTGCAAGGATCCCTCGCCGTCCCCCCGTCCGATCCGCGGTCTCGTTGGGGTCAAAACCGTCATGCGGCCACTCCTCTCGT
>JBIKXN010000341.1:0-4513 GCA_044355765.1 Alphaproteobacteria bacterium | reverse complement strand
CGAGGCCCTCGCGTCGGATCTCGACGCGACCGCGCCGCGCAGCCCTGGGACCCTCCTCGGGTTCGCGCGCGCGATGGACGCGACCGGATCCTGGACGCGGGTGCCGACGCTGCTCGCCGCGGTCGGCGCCAGCGGACCCTGCGAGCAGGGCTTCTTCGACTGGTTCCTCGCCGAATTGCGCGCGCGGCTGATCGCGGCGCAGCCGCTCGATGGCGTGTTCCTGACGCTGCACGGCGCCGCCGACGCCACCGGCGACGCCGACCCGGACGGCACGATCCTGGCCGCGGTGCGGGCGATCGTCGGTACGCGCGTGCCCGTCGTCGCCACGCTCGACCTGCACGCTAATGTCAGCGCGGCGATGGTGCGCGACGCCGACGTACTGGTCGCCTATCGCACCAACCCGCATGTCGATATGCGCGAGCGCGGCGCCGACTGCGCGCGGCATCTGCGCGCGATGCTCGCCGGACTGCGGCCCCATGCCGCCTTCCGCAAGCTGCCGCTGGCGCCGCCTTCGGTCACGCAGGGCACCGCGCGGGGGATGCCCTATCGCGACGTCATCGACTACGGGCAATCCTTCGTCGGCCGGGACGGCGTGATCGAGGTCTCGGTCCTTTCCGGCTTCACCAGCGGCGATACGCCCAAGAACGGCTTCTCCGTCGTCGCCACCGCCGCCGATCCCGCGCGGGCCGAAGGGGTCGCGCAGGCCGTCGCCGCGCGCGCCTGGGCCGAGCGCGCGCGCTTCGTTCCCCGGCTGATCGATCTCGCGACGGCCACCGCCCGCGCGCATGCGGCGGGCGCGGATCCGGCAGCGCCGTCGCTGCTCTTCGCCGACGTCGCGGACAATCCCGGCGGCGGCGGCCGCGGCAACACGACCTGGATCCTCGAGGCGTTTCACGCCGCCGGCGTTGCGGGCTGCGTGCTGGGCCCGTTCTACGATCCGCCGCTCGCCGCCGAAGCCCACGCGCTGGGCACGGGCAAAGACTTCCTCGTTCGCTTCAACCGCGCCGAGACGCAGGAATTCTCGCGCCCCTTCGCCGCGCCCGGGCGCGTCGTCGCGCTCTGCGACGGCGAGGTCGTGGGCCGGCGCGGCATCGGCGAGGGCCGGACGCTGCGGCTCGGCCCCTCGGCGCTGATCGAGGTCGGCGGCGTGCGCGTCGTGGTCGGCTCCATCCGCCAGCAGGCGTCGGATCCAGGATATTTCGAGATGCTGGGCGTCGATCTGGTCCGCGTGCGTTCGCTGGTGGTCAAGTCGCGCGGACATTTCCGCGCCGCGTTCGACGAGGTGTTCGCCGACGACCGGATCCTCGAGGTCGACGTACCCGGACTGACCACGCCGGTGCTCTCGCGCGTCCCCTGGCGCCGGATGCCGCGACCGATCTATCCGCTCGACCCGGACGCGCGCTGGCCGCAGGGCTGAGCGGCGGGGTTGTCGCTGTTGACCGCCCAGGGGCGCGTGCTAGATCGATAACGAACGTTCAGTATCGGTCCATCCATGCCCCGTCTCTCCCCCGACCAGCAGGCCGAGCGCCGCGAGCGGCTGCTCGACGCCGCGGAGCGCTGCTTCGCGCAATCCGGTTTCCATGCCGCGACGATGGCGGACATCGCGCGCACCGCGCACGTGAGCGCCGGCGCCGCCTACACCTATTTCGGGTCGAAGGAAGATCTCATCGCCGGCATCGCGGCGCGCGACCGCGCGCGGCTGGCGGCGGATTTTTCGGCGATCGCCGAAGCCCCCGACTTCGCGGACGCGCTCGAGGCCTGCGCACGCTTCCACCTGATCGAGAGGCCGGCGCACAAGCGCCGCCTGTGGCTGCAACTGGGCGCGGAGACAGGACGCAACGCTGCCGTGGCGCGCGGCCACCGCGCGGTCGATCGCGTCGTCCGCGCGTCGTTCCGCGCCGCCCTGGCGCGCCAGATCGCGGCGGGACGGATCGCGCCTGCCCTGCCCCTCGACACACTGGTCGACGCGCTGCGCCTGCTCGGCGACGGGCTGTTCCATCGCCGCGCGGTCGAACCCGGGGCGGACCCCGAGGCGCTGCTCGGGGCGGCGATGGCGCTGGTCCGTCTCGCCCTCGTCCCCGGCATGCGGCGCCCGCGGAGGCGTCGGTGAGCCCGCTTCCCCGGCGCGCAGCGCTGGCCACCGTGGTGACGCTTCTCGCAAGCGTCGGCGCGCATGGCACCGAACCGCCACCGATGGCGGTCGCGACGATCGCCGCGATCCGTGCCGAGGTGGTCGACAGCGTGCTCGTCGACGGTACCCTGGTGGCGCGCGAGGAGATCATGGTCGGTCCGCAGATCGACGGCCTGCGGATCATCGAGATCCTGGCCGACGAGGGCGACCGGGTCGCGGCAGGCCAGGTTCTCGCCCGGCTCGACCGCAGCGCGCTCGAGGTCCAGTTGGCGCAGAACGACGCCGGGCTGGCGCGCGCCCAGGCAGCGATCGCCCAGGCACGCAGCCAGATCGTGCAGGCCGAAGCCGCGAACGAAGAGGCGGCCGCGGCGCTCGAACGCGCCCAGGCTCTGGCCCGCACGGGCATCGCTTCGCAGCAGACGCTCGAGCAGCGCATAGCCGCAGCACGCGGCGCGGCGGCACGGCTGACCGCGGCCCGCGACGCGCTCGCGCTCGCCGAGGCGGAACGAAGGCAGGTCGAGGCTCAGCGCCGCGACACCGAATTGCGGCTGTCGCGCACGCAGATCCAGGCGCCGCAGGCTGGGCTGATCAGCCGCCGCACCGGACGGCTGGGCGCGATCGCCGGCATGGGCGGCGATGCGCTGTTCCGCATCGTCGCAGGCGGCGAGATCGAACTCGAGGCCGAGATACCCGAAAGCCGGCTGGCCGCGCTGTCGATCGGGCAGCCGGTGCGCGTCGAGCTGACCGGCGCCGGACCGGTCGCGGGCAAGGTGCGGCTCGTCCCCGCCGAGGTCGACCGCGCGACGCGGCTCGGACGTCTGCGCGTCGCGCTCGAGGCGGCGCCGGGGCTCAGCGTCGGCCGCTTCGCACGCGGGACGATCGAGACCGACCGGCGCATGGCGATCGTCGTTCCGCTTTCCGCCGTGCGGCTGGAACGCGACGGCGCCTCGGTGCAGGTCGTCGCCGACGGGCGCGTGCGCCAGCGCGCGGTGACTCTGGGCAGCACGATGGCCGGCAGGGCCGAGATCCGCGACGGCCTCGCCGTCGGCGAGGTGGTCGTGCTGCGCGCCGGCGCCTTCCTGCGCGACGGCGACGCGGTCAGGGCGGTGCCGTGAGGCTGCCGATCTCCGCCTGGGCGATCCGCAACCCGATCCCGCCGATCGTCCTGTTCCTCGTCCTCACCGCGCTCGGCATCGTCAGTTTCCGCGGATTGCCGATCACGCTGTTCCCGAACGTGGACATCCCGATCGTCACCGTGCAGGTGACGCAGCCCGGCGCTGCGCCGACCGAGCTCGAGAAGCAGGTGACGAAGCGCGTCGAGGACGGCGTCGCCGGAATCGCCGGCGTGAAGCACATCATCTCGCGCATCACCGACGGCCAGTCGCTGACGACGATCGAGTTCCGGATCGAGACGCGCATCGACCGCGCCGTCAACGACGTCAAGGACGCGATCGCCAAGATACGCGCCGATCTGCCGCGCAGCATCGACGAGCCGATCGTCCAGCGCCTGGACGTCGCAGGGCTGCCCATCCTCACCTTCGCGGCCGATTCGCCCGGCCGCACGATCGAACAGCTGTCCTGGTTCGTCGACGACACGGTCATCCGGCGGCTGCAGACGCTGCGCGGCGTCGGCGCGGTCGAGCGCATCGGCGGCGTCGAACGCGAGATCCGGGTCCTGCTCGATCCGCTGCGTCTCGCCGCGCTGGGCATCACCGCCGCGGAGGTCAACAGGCAGCTGCGCGTGACCCGCGTCGATCTGGCCGGTGGCCGCGTCGAGCTCGGCGGCCAGGAACAGACCGTCCGCACCCTGGCCGCCGCCGAAAGGCTGCAGGACCTGGAGCAGACGAAGCTCACGATCACCGGCGGGCGCACGTTGCGGCTGGGCGACGTGGCACGCATCGAGGACGGCATCGCAGAGCCGCGGACCTTCGCGCGGCTCGACGGTCGCCCCGTCGTGGCCTTCGCGATCACGCGCGCGCGCGGCGCCAGCGACGCGCGGGTCGCGCAGCTGGTCGAGCGCGAACTCGCGGCCCTGGCCGCCGCGCATCCGGATACGCGTTTCGCGGCGATCGACGGCACGGTCCGCTACACGCTGGGCAACTACCAGTCGGCGATGCGCGCCCTGATCGAGGGCGCAGCGCTCGCCGTGCTCGTCGTGTTCGTGTTCCTGCGCGACCTGCGCGCGACGCTGGTCTCGGCGATCGCGCTGCCGCTGGCCGCGCTGCCCGCCTTCTGGGCGATGGACACGCTGGGCTTCTCGCTCAACCTCGTCAGCCTGCTGGCGATCACGCTGGTCACCGGGATCCTGGTCGATGACGCGATCGTCGAGGTCGAGAACATCGTGCGCCACATCCGCATGGGCAAATCCCCCTACCGCGCCGC
>JBIKXN010000340.1:0-4526 GCA_044355765.1 Alphaproteobacteria bacterium | reverse complement strand
CAGCCCGGCTAGCAGCGAGATGGCGACGAACGGGATCCCACGCCAGATGTTGGCGGCGATCAGAGACCAGCGCGCTGACCACGGCGAGTTGATGAAATCGACATTCGTGTCGCGCAGCCCCGCCTCGATCAACACATAGGAGATGATCGAGAACTGAGGATTGTAGATCCACCAGAAAGCAATCGCCGTCAGCACGGTCGGCACGATCCAGGGCAGAAGAATGATCGCGCGCAGGATCGACTTGAACGGCAGATGGTTGTTCAGCAGCAGCGCCAGCCAGAGCCCGAGACCGAACTTACCGATCGTCGCGACCCCGGTGTAGAAGACGCTGTAGAAGACCGCGTTCCAGAAGATCGGGTCCTCGAACATGAACTCGAAATTCTCGAACCCCACCCAGACGCCTCGGCGTCCGATCTGCGTGTCGGTGAAGGCGAGCCAGATCCCGAGGCCGAGCGGGTAAGTCAGGAAGACGAGAAGCAAACCGACCGCCGGCAGCATGCAGGCGACGACGAGCAGCGGCTTCCAGTCGAGCAGCCTGACGAGCCAGTTCTGCTCGCGCTTGCCGCGCGTCCAGGCGACGGAAGTGGTTTGACCTTGCGCCATGCGGGAAATCCGGCCGGGGCGCGCCGCGGCGCGCCCCGGCCATCTTCGATCAGCCGCGGCGGAAGATGCGGCGCGCGCGGCGATCCGCTTCCTGAACCGCCTGTTGCGGCGTCGCCTGTCCAGAGGCGACCGAGGCGAACATCTGCACCAGCACGTATTCGCTGTTCGCCTGGCCGGAAGCCGCCGAGAGCGGCCCCTTGTAGCCGTTCCAGAACGGCGTGTTCATGCAGTCGCGGAAGATCGCCACCTTCGGATCGCCCGACCAGACGGCGGCCGCGCGATAGGCGGCGAGCGGCTGCGCCCAGTAGCCCAGATTGGCGTTCAGCCAGGGCTCGTACTGCTCGGCCTCCATCATGAACGTCAGGAACGCCTTCGCCGCGTTGGGGAAGCGGCTATGCCGGAAGACCATCGCATTGACGGTCAGCGGCGCGTTCGGCCAGCCCGACGCCTTGCCATAGGGCAGCTCGGTGTGCTGGGTGTCCTCGGCGATCGCGCGCGTGGCCGGGTCGTTGCGGAGCGCGAAATAGAGCGACACGCCGTTGGACGTCAGCCAGCACGTGCTCGCGGCATAGGCCTGGTTGTTGCTGATGTCGCCCCAGGACACCGTGCCGCCATCGACGAAGGTGGGATAGAGCTCGCGCAGATATTCGAGCGCCGCGAGCGTCTCCGGGCTATTGACGGAGACGTTGCCCGCCTCGTCGATGATCGCCGCGCCATGCGACCACATGAGCCAGTTGGCGAAGCCGTTGCCGTCGCCGACGGCGTTGCCGAGCGCGAAACCCGCCGGCTTGCCGGCGCGGCGAAGCTTGCGGCACAGGTCGAGGAAACCGGCGTGGTCGTTCGGCGGCGCCTGGAAACCGACCTCGTTGACCGCCGACTTGCGCCAGACCAGGGGGCCGCCGGAACCGCCGAACGGGAGGCCGATCCAGTTGTTCGAGTTGTGGCGCTTGCCGTATTTCTGAGCCAGCGCGAGCCAGCCGCCATAGCGCTTGCCCAGATACTCCGCGATGTCGGTGACTTCGATCAGCTTGTCCGCGTAGAGATGCGGGGCCTCGTTGAACCCGATGATGATGTCGGGACCGGCCCCCGTGTTCGCGGTGACCGCCGTCTGCTGCGTGATGTCTTCCCAGCCCACGAAATCGACGCGCACCTGCACGCCGGTGCGCTCGGTGAAGCGCGCGGCGTTGGCACGGAAGATGTCCTCGTCGGGCTGGACGAAGCGCACGGGGCGCAGGACGCGCAGGGTTGCGCCGCTCTCGATCGGCAGGCTGGGCGCGGCGGCGTCGGCCGGCCTGGTGTTGACCTGCGCCAGCGCCTCATGGCCGAGCGCGCCGTACACGGCCGCCGCGCTGGCACCGGTAGCGAGGATGCTGCGGCGGGTGATGATGTTCGCCATGTCTCTCTCCCTTTGGTTGAACTTGCCGATTTGCGGCGGATACGGGGATCAGATCCGCTTGCCAGTCTTCTTGTCGAACAGATGAACGAGGCCGAGTTCGGGGGAGACGGGTAGCGCCTCGCCCGGCCCAGCCGCGATGCGCTCGCGGAACGCCCCCATCAAGGACACTTCGCCGAGGCGGAGCACCACCTGGGTCTCCGATCCGGTCGGCTCCACGACGTGAACCCGGGTCGGGACGCCGTTGGCGTCCAGGCGAAGATGCTCGGGCCGGACCCCGTAGACGATCTCGGAACCCTCGGCCGCTCCATGGTTCGCCGGCATCGGCCACCGCATGCCGGACGCATCCACGAAAGCGCCGGCGGAGACCTTGCCGTGGAGCATGTTCATCGCCGGCGATCCGATGAAGCCCGCGACGAAGAGATTGGCCGGGCGGTCGTAGAGTTCGAGCGGGGCGCCGGCCTGCTCGATGTGACCGTGGTTCATCACCACGATCTTGTCGGCCATGGTCATGGCCTCGATCTGATCATGCGTCACGTAGACGGTGGTGACCTTCAGGCGCTGGTGCAGTTCCTTGATCTCCGCCCGCATCTGGACGCGCAGCTTGGCGTCGAGATTGGACAGCGGCTCGTCGAACAGGAACACCTGCGGGTTGCGCACGATCGCGCGGCCCATGGCGACGCGCTGGCGCTGCCCGCCCGAGAGCTGGCGCGGATAGCGATGGAGCAGTTGCTCGAGACCGAGGATCTTCGCGGCCTTCTGAACCTCCTGCTCCATGAACGCCTTCGGCGCCCCCGCGAGCTTCAGCGAGAAGGCCATGTTGTCGAAGACCGTCATGTGCGGATAGAGCGCGTAGTTCTGGAACACCATCGCGATGTCCCGGTCCTTCGGCGGCACGTTGTTCACCACGCGCCCGCCGATCGCGATGTCGCCCCCGGTTATGTTCTCCAGCCCCGCGATCATGCGCAGCAGTGTCGATTTTCCGCATCCCGACGGACCGACGAGGACCACGAACTGGCCATCCGCGATGTCGACGCTGACGCCGTGCAGGACCTGGGTGCTGCCGAACGCCTTGCGGACCTCGCGCACATCGACGCTTGCCATGGCTCCTGCCCCGCCCGATCAGAGATGACGCCCGGACTCGGCGTCGAAGATGTGGATCGCCTCGGGTCTGGGCTTGAGCGCGATGCGCGCGCCGGGCGCGAAATTGTGGCGCTCGGTGAAGATCGCCTGGATCTGCTGTCCGAAGACGTTGGCGACGACATGTGTGTCAGCCCCGGTCGGCTCGACCACCTCGACCTCGGCGTCGAAGGAGTCGGGACCGGTCGCCGACATCGCGAGATGCTCGGGGCGGATCCCGAAGGTGACCTTCTGGCCGTCGCGCCCCTTGCAGCCCGTGGGAAGGGCGAGGCGGCCGCCCGAGGCCTCGAGCACGAGGCCGCCGCCATCCGCGCGCAGCGTGCCCGGCACGAAATTCATCGCCGGCGAGCCGATGAAGCCGGCGACGAAGGTGTTGGCGGGGTGATCGTAGAGTTCCAGCGGCGTGCCGATCTGCTCGACGATCCCGTCATGCATCACGACGATGCGGTCGGCCATCGTCATGGCCTCGATCTGGTCGTGGGTGACGTAGATCGTCGTGGTCTTGAGCCGCTGGTGCAGCGCCTTGATCTCGATGCGCATCTGGACGCGCAGCTTGGCGTCGAGATTCGACAGCGGTTCGTCGAACAGGAAGACCTGCGGATCGCGCACGATCGCGCGGCCCATCGCGACGCGCTGGCGCTGGCCGCCGGAGAGCTGGCGCGGATATCGCTGCAGATAGGGCGTCAGGTTGAGGATCTCGGCGGCCTTGCCGACGCGCTCGGCGACGACCGATTTCTCGGCTTTCCGCAACTTGAGACTGAAAGCCATGTTGTCGTAGACGGTCATGTGCGGATAGAGCGCGTAGTTCTGGAACACCATCGCCACGTCGCGATCCTTCGGCGGCAGGTGGTTCACCGCCCGGTCGCCGATCGCGATCGTGCCCCCCGAGATCTCCTCCAGTCCGGCGATCATACGCAGCAGCGTCGACTTGCCGCATCCCGAGGGCCCTACCAGGACGACGAACTCGCCATCGGCGATCTCTACATTGATGCCGTGGATGACCTTGGTGCTGCCGAAGGCCTTCTCGACGTCCTTGACCGCCACGCGAGCCATGCGCTCTCCCGCTCTTTTCGGATCTCGGCCGGATTCGGCCGGATCCCGCTTAATACCAGGGATCTAATCCGTTTTTCCGCGGCCCCGCAAGCCGGAGACGGGCAGGAAACGCGCATTGACGCAGTTGCGCACCTCGCCGTGCAGCAGCATGTCGCGGGCCGTCGCGGCGGCCTTCTGCCGCTGCTCGCGCCAGGACTCGGGGCTGAAGAAGGCCGCATGCGGCGACAGCACGATGCGTCCGGCGGCCCAGGCGGGCTGCTCGCGGAAAGCCGCCACCAGGGGCAGCGCCGGGTCCGGCGGCTCCTCCGGAAAGACGTCGATCGCGGCGCCGCCCAGA
>JBIKXN010000339.1:0-4543 GCA_044355765.1 Alphaproteobacteria bacterium | reverse complement strand
CGCATGCCATCGCAGGAGGCCCCGAGGATGGACGCCATGCCGCAGGTCGACGAGGCGGATCTCGACGCCCTCGACGCTTATCTCGGATCCGTCGACGCGGCCGAGGACTGCATGCTGCTGTCCGAGCTGGACGGATTCATGACCGGGGTGCTTCTCGCGCCGCGGCCGGTCGCCGAGGCCGAATGGATCCCGGTGGCCTTCGGCGCCCGTCCGTGCTTCGCCTCGCCGGAGCAGCGCGAGCGGGTCCTCGACATCGTGCGGCGGCGTGCCGCCTTCGTCGAGGCGACGCTGCGTCAGGATCCGGACGAGTACGCGCCGATCTTCTGGACCGACGAGATGGGGCAGCCGCTCGCCGAAGACTGGGCCAACGGGTTCCGGCGCGCGCTTTCGCTGCGCGAGGCGGAATGGACCCCGCTGATCCGGTCCGAGGAGGACAACGTGCTGCTGGCGCCGATCGCCGCGCTGTGGGACGGCGTGCTCGACGACGACGGCGTCGTCGACCCAGACATCGCGGAGGCGGCGGCGATGGCGCCCGATCTGATCCCGGCCGCCGTGATCGGCATCTTCCGCTACTGGTACCGGCGCGGACGGCCAGCGGACGCCTGAAGGCGCGCAGCATGGATGCGATCGCGAGCCAGCGCGAGATCGTCGATCGCCGTGCCCTGCAGGCGCGGGTGGAGGCGCTCGCGGCCGCCGACGGCCCGCGCGGCGTCGCCCTGCGCGCTGCCCTTCTCGACCTGCTGCGCGCGGCGCTCGACGCGGGGCGCGCCGAGATCCGCAGCCGCTTCGAGGCCGGCCGGACCAACGGCAGCGCCACGGCGGCCGCGGCGAGCTTCCTCACCGACCAGCTGATCCGCGTCGCCTACGACTTCGCCGACCGCCATGCCTATCCGGTCGCCAATCCGAGCGCCGGCGAGAGATTGGCGATCGTCGCGGTCGGCGGCTACGGGCGCGGCGAACTGGCTCCGTACAGCGACGTCGACCTGCTGTTCCTGCAGCCCTACAAGCCGACGGCGCGCAACGAGCAGCTGGTGGAGTTCATGCTCTACCTGCTCTGGGACCTGAAGCTGAAGATCGGCCACGCGACACGCTCGGTCGACGACTGCCTGCGCCTGGCCCGCGAGGATACGACGATCCGCACCGCGCTGCTGGAGGCCCGCTTTGTCTGGGGCGACGACAAGCTCTACGCCGAGTTCCGCGACCGCTTCGACGCCGAAGTGGTGCGCGGCAGCGGACCCGAATTCGTGCAGGCCAAGCTCGCCGAGCGCGACGAGCGCCATCGGCGCATGGGCGACTCGCGCTACGTCGTCGAGCCGAACGTCAAGGAAGGCAAGGGCGGGCTGCGCGACCTGCACACGCTGTTCTGGATCGCCAAGTACTTGCACCGCGCGAGCCGTCCCGAGGAACTGGTCGGCAAGGGCGTCTTCACCGAGCGCGAGGCCGCGACCTTCGCCAAGGCGCGCGACTTCCTGTGGACGCTGCGCTGCTGGCTGCACTACATGGCGGGGCGCGCCGAGGACAGGCTGACCTTCGACCTGCAGCCCGAGATCGGGCGGCGCATGGGCTACACCGACCATCGCGGCACGCGCGGCGTCGAGCGGCTGATGAAGCACTATTTCCTGACCGCCAAGGACGTCGGCGACCTGACGCGGATCTTCTGCACCGCGCTGGAGATCGGCACGGTGCGGGGTGGGCGGCTCGATTGGCGCCGGTTGGTCGGACGTCCGCGCGAGCTGGACGGGTTCCGGGTCGAGAACGACCGCCTGACCGTCGCCCGCCAGGACGCGTTCGCGGTCGACCGCGTCGCGTTCCTGCGGATCTTCCGGGTGGCGCAGGAACACGGTCTCGAAATCCATCCCGACGCGCTGCGCCTGATGCGCAGGGACCTCAAGCTGATCGACTCGCGGCTGCGCGAGAACCGCGAGGCCAACGAGGCGTTCATGGAGATCCTGACGGCGCGCGAGGGTGCCGAGACGGCGCTGCGGCGGATGAACGAGGCCGGGGTCTTCGGACGTTTCGTACCCGATTTCGGGCGCGTCGTCGCCCAGACGCAGCACGATATGTACCACGTGTACACGGTCGACGAGCACACCATCTTCGCCATCGGCATCCTGCATCGCATCGAGAACGGCGAACTGGTCGACGATCATCCCGTCGCCAGTCGCGCGATCCAGAAGGTTCAGTCGCGCCGCGCGCTCTATCTCGCTCTGCTGCTGCACGACATCGCCAAGGGGCGCGGCGGCGACCATTCGCTGCTCGGCGCCGACATCGCGCTCAAGCTGGGCCCGCGCGTGGGGCTGAGCGCGGAAGAGACCGAGACGGTGTCCTGGCTGGTGCGCCACCACCTTGCCATGTCGAGCACCGCGTTCAAGCGCGACATCCAGGACCCGAAGACGATCGGCGATTTCTGTGCGCTGGTGCAGAGCCCCGAAAGATTACGGTTGCTGACCTGCCTCACCGTCGCCGACATCCGGGCGGTCGGGCCGACGGTTTGGAACGCCTGGAAGGCGACGCTGATCCGCGAACTCTACCAGCGCGCCGAGGAGGAGATGGCCGGCGCGGCGGCCGAGGAGAGCGCCCGCGGGCGGGTCGCCGCGGCGCAGGATCGTCTGCGGGCGCAGCTGGCGGACTGGAGCGACGCCGATTTCGCCGAGCATGTCGCGCGCGGCTATCCCGCCTATTGGCTGTCGATCGACGCCGAGACGCAGGCGCGCCATGCGCGGCTCATCCGCCAGGCCGAGCGGGCGCAGGCGCCGCTGTCCCTCGATACCCGCATCGACCGCAAGCGCGGCATCACCGAGATCACCATCTACTGCGAGGACCATCCCGGACTGTTCAGCCGCATCGCCGGGGCGATGGCGCTGGCCGGGGCGAACATCGTCGGCGCGCAGATCTTCACGATGACCAACGGCATGGCGCTGGACAGCTTCACCATCCAGGAGGCGCCGGCGCTCGACGGCGCCGCACCGGCGGCCTTCGCCGAGCCGGCGCGGCTCGCGCGGCTGTCGACGCTGGTCGAGCAGGCGCTGTCGGGCCGCATCAGGCTCGCCGAGCAGATCGCGCGGCGCCGCCAGTCCTTCGGTCGCACCCGCGTCTTCGACGTGCCGCCGCGCGTCTTCGTCGACAACGACGCGTCGGTCATGCACACGGTGATCGAGGTAAACGGCCGCGACCGCCTGGGGTTCCTGTTCGACGTCACCCGCGCGATCACGGCCCTGGGCCTGCAGATCTCGACCGCCAAGATCATGACCTGGGGCGAACGCGTGGTCGACGTGTTCTACGTGAAGGACGTCTTCGGCCACAAGGTGCTGTCGGACGCGAAGCTGCGCCAAGTGCGCGAGCGGCTGCTGGCGGCCTGCGCCGATCCCGACGCGGCGACCGAGGCGCCGCGCCAGGTCCGCGCGTCGGTCGGCGCCGGGACGTGAGCGTGGTCCTTCACGCGTGGCGCAGCGCCGCGATCGGGTCGAGCCCGGCCGCGCGGCGCGCGGGATAGAACCCGAAGACGATCCCGATCGCCGCGCTCACGCCGACGGCGAGCGCGACCGCCTCGGGCGGCACCAGCGTCGGCCAGCCCGCCAGCCGGGTAATCGCGCGCGCCGCGCCGATGCCGAGTGCGGCGCCGGCGACGCCGCCCAGCGCCGACAGCGTCGCCGCCTCGATCAGGAACTGCATCAGTATGTCGCGGCGCCGCGCGCCGACCGCCAGCCGCAGCCCGATCTCGCGGGTGCGCTCGGTCACCGAGACCAGCATGATGTTCATGATCCCGATGCCGCCGACCAGCAGCGACACGGTGGCGATCGCCGCGAGCAGCCAGGACAGCGTGCGCGAGGAGGCGTCGCGCGTCGCGGCGACGTCGGCCAGGTTGCGCAGCAGGAAGTCGTCCTCCTGCGCGGCGGCGAGGCGGTGGCGCTGGCGCAGCAGGGCGCGGATCTGGTCCTCGGCCTCGGCCATGTCCTCGCCGTCGCGCACCCTGACGGTGATCGACCCGACGGCGCGGGCATTGGCGCGGTTGACGCCGAGCACGCGCTGCTGGGCGGCGCGCAGCGGCGCGACGACGACGTCGTCCTGGTCCTGGCCGCCGGTCGTCTGGCCCTTTCGCGCGAGCACCCCGACGATCCTGAACGGCACGTTGCGCACGCGGATCGTCTCGCCGACGGGATCGACGTCGTCGAACAGCGTGCGCGCGACGGTCTCGCCGAGCAGCGCGACCTGCGCGCCGCGGTCGTATTCCTCGGGCTCGATGCCGCGGCCTGCGGCGACGTCCCAGTCGCGCGCGACGAAGAAGGACGGCGTCACGCCCAGCAACCAGGTCGACCAGTTTACGCCGCCGGCGACGGCCTGGATCTGGCCGCGCGAGGTCGGCGCCGCGGCCTCGATCGCGTCGATCTCCCGCTCGAGCGCCAGCGCGTCGTCCTGGGTCAGGCTGGCCCGCTGGCCTGCGCCCATGCGTACGCCGCCCATGGTGACATTGCCGGGAATCACGACGATCAGATTGGCGCCCAGCGCGCGGATCTGCGCCAGCACGGTCTCGCGCGCGCCGGTG
>JBIKXN010000338.1:0-4576 GCA_044355765.1 Alphaproteobacteria bacterium | reverse complement strand
ATCCGTTCGACCGCGATGGCGGGCCTGCGTCCGGTCGACAGGCACCAGCGAATGAGGGCATGCGCCCGCGCGCCGGTGGCGCGCATGTCGACATGCGGATAGGTGCGGTAGGAGACCAGCGCGCTGGCGGCTGCGATCATGCCATCGCCGACATTCGCGTGCAGGTCCAGCGAAGCCACGACCGGCATCGCCGGGCCGACCGCCGCGCGCACCCGGCGGAGGATCTCTGCTTCACCGTCGTCGTAGCCGGCGGCGACCATGGCGCCGTGCAGATCGAGATAGACGGCGTCGATCGCACCCGCCGACGCGATGCCGGAGACGATCTCTGCGGCTATCCTTTCGAAGGCGCGTGCGGTGACGATCCCCGCAGGTTCCGCGGCGTACCAGCACAGCGGGACGATCTCGTCGCCCGCGGCGCGGGCTGCGGTCACGAAGCCGGAGATCGGCATCGCGCCGCCCGCCGCGGCGAGGATGGCCTCCCCGCGCATGCCGCTGGGCGACGTCGTCACGAGGAGGAAATCTTCCAGATCGGTTGGCGTCGGCGCGAAGGTATTGGTTTCGTGGGCGAAGCCCGCGACGGCGATGCGGCTCATGTGCAGCGTCTCCCTGGTTACCGGCCGGGCGCTCCGGCTGCCTGGCGTACGCTGCGCGCACGCAGCAGCCAGAGCGCGATGGCGACGTTGACGAGATTCCATGCCAGGCCGTTGAAGAACGCGGCGCTATAGGATCCCGTGAGGTCGAAGATGAGGCCGGAAAGCCAGGCGCCGACCGCCATGCCGACGATCGTCGCCATCAGAACGAGCCCGACCCGCGTTCCGGCCTCGCGCGCGGGCAGGTATTCGCGCACGATGATCGCGTAGCTCGGCACGATACCGCCCTGCGAAAGGCCGAACAGGAACGACACGACGTAGAGCGACGCCAGACCGTCGAACGGTATGTACAGCGCAAGCGTGGCCGCCTGCAGCGTGGAACCCAGCAGCAGGGTGCGCACACCGCCGATGCGATCGCAGATCCAGCCCGACGCGAAGCGGCTGAGGACGCCTGCCGCCAGCATCAGCGACAGCATCTCGGCGCCGCGCGCCGTGCCGTAGCCGAGGTCGCCGCAATACGCGACCAGATGCACCTGCGGCATCGCCATCGCGAGGCAGCAGGTCACGCCGGCCACCACCAGGATCGCCTGCAGGCGGTTCGGGGATATCGCGGTCGATGCCGGGCCACGCTCCGCGCCGGGCGCCGGGGCCTGCTCGCGCGGCGCAGGGTGGCGGAGCAGATAGGCCAGCGGCAGCATGGCGACGAGGCACACGGCTCCGATCGCGGCGTAGGCGACGCGCCATCCGGCGACGTCGATCACGTAGCGGATGATCGGCGGCCAGATCGTTCCGGCGATGTAGTTTCCGCTGGCGCAGATCGCGACCGCCATGCCGCGCCTCTGTCTGAACCAATGCGACACGTCTGCGACCAGTGGCCCGAAGGTCGCGGAGCCGCCGAGAAAACCGATCAGCGCGCCCTGCAGCAGAACGAACACCCAGAGCGAAGGCGACAGCGCGGCAAGGCCATAGCCAACGCCGAGCGCCACGGCTCCGATCGCCACCGGTATCGCCACGCCGAACCTGTCGGCGAGGCGACCCATGAAGACGCCGCCGAGGCCGATACTGAGCATCGTTGCAGCGTAGGGAAGCGAAGCGCCGCCGCGCGCGGCCCCGAATTCGGCCTGCACGTCGGGCAGCACGAGCACGCCCGACCACATCGCCACGCCGCCGACGGTGGATGCCAGGACCGAGATCCCCAGGCGACGCCACGCCAGCGGGCCATCGATCGTCGCCGCATTGACGGTACCGGGGCCTGGGCGTGTCGCGTCGGGCGAAGACATGGGCAGTGCGATCTCCGGTGGGATCCGCCCCGCCGGTGGATCGGCGCTACGAGTCCGGGTTCGCGTGATACTGGTCGAGATGCCAGCCCTGGTACAAGCGAATGCCGAGGGCGCTGCCGACCTGGATCGCCGACTCGTGATCGCACTGGGACAGGATGACGCGCTCCAGCGGCAGCTTGCGCACCGCGCGGATGCGCGATCCGCTCTCGAGCAACTGGACGGTGCCGCGCGGCAGCATGATCTTCATGTAGTCGTGGTCGATCTTGTCGATCCGCGCATAGGGCAGGAACTCGAGGGTGACGCCGTCGATGATGACGCCCAGGCCGTGCTCGCGCAGCCGCCGGATGGCGGCGAGCGACTTGGACACGTCCTGGAAGATCTCTCCGCAATGCAATTCGACCATCAGGTTCGGGCGGTTCGCCTCCGGGATCCGGGACAGGAACGTGTCGAAGATCCGGTCGAGGATCGTGTGCACCGATATGTTGAAGCTGACCTTGCTTTCGGGCCGCGAACGGCGCGCCATCAGATGCAGGAGCATCCGTTCGTCGAGGAAGCGGCAGACCTGGGTGAAGAGCGGATTGGTGCTGGCGATCTCGATCTGCGGAAACATCCGCTCGCGCAGCCGCGCGAGGCTGATGCGCCGCTCCTGGATGATCGGATTCCAGCGCTGCGTGGGATCGTCCGGTTTCGCGAACACGGCCTGGCGTTCGACGAAGGGGCGGATGTCGCTGCCCATGATCACGTGCTCCAGCCGGTCCAGCATCGTGTGGACGAGCGGTCCCTTGAACCCGGCGTCGCCCGTCGACGCGGCGTCGGCCCGCGCGAGCGTCTGGATGGGGGCGTCGGTTTCGCGCATGCCGGCGTAGCGCAGGATCATCTGCCGGAGCTCGTTCAGCCGGTCGGGCAGCTTGAAGACCTCGACACGCCGCTCGATCGCGTCGTCTGGCAGCGCCGCGTCCTTCAGGACCCAGTCCAGCAACTCGACCACGGTCTCGTCGGCATCGGCGGCATCGCGCGGCCTGAAGCTGAGGACGAGGTCGCGGTTCGGCATTTCATAGCTGCGCGCGCCGCGACGTTCGGCCAGATCGATGATCATGCCGCGCTGGATCCGGAACTGCTGCGGGCTTTCGTGAAGCATGAAGAGTTCCGCGAGCCTGATCGCGATCACGACGTGGCGTTCCTGGTCCTTGAGACGCCGACGCCAGAAAGCCAGGAGTTCGTCTTCCGCGCTCATCGGTTCTCCGTGCTGGCGGGAATTCCCGTTGCCACGCCCACAGACGGCGATTGATTAATTTTTTAAGTATATTCGACCTGTGAGGGCAGATCCACGCTTTTGAGCGGACGTCATCCGTTTGATTGATCGGCCATGCTCCGCAGATCAGTGATCATTTTCCTCGACTGGATGACGAAATTCCGCGTCGGGCGGATCGCATCCGCCTCGCTGATCCATGGCTGTACTGGCAATGCGCCAATGAACCCTGGAATTGAACGGGATTTTATTATTCTGCGTCTGCGGATCTTGCTTAGCCGCGCCCGGCAGCGCGCGCGTAGCCGTCCACCGTCCATCCCTGGTAGAGCCGGACATCGAGCATCTCGCCGATACGCAGCGCGCCTTCGTGGTCGCAGCGCGAGAACACGACGCTTTCGCGCGGCAGGCTGCGGACGGCCTTGATGCATGCGTCGTCGAGCAGCATCGCCGCGTCCCCGCGCGGCATGTGGATCTTGACGTAGTCGCCGCCGAAGCGGTTGACCCGGACATAGGAAAGAAGGTCGATCGTCAATCCGTCCAGGACGACCCCGAATTTCCGCGCGCGCAGGCGCTGGATCGCGGCCTGGGCGCGCGCCACGTCGCGGAACAGGTCGCCGCAGTGGAGTTCGATGTACAGCAGCGGGCGCGCGGCTTCCGGGATATGGGCCGCGAAGGCGTCGAACAGCCTGTCGAAGACGGTGTCGAGCGACAGGTTGATGCTGACCGGGGCCGAGAACCGCGCCTTCCCGGCCATCATGTGGTGGATGAGCCTTTCGTCGAGAATGCCGCAGAACTGGGCGAAGAACGGGCTCGTCTCGGTCAGCTCGACGTCGGCAAACAGCGCGCGCCCAAGATCCGCGACCCCGATCAGGTGCTCCTCGAGGACCGGGGTCCAGCGCTCGCGACCCTCTCGGTTGCGCGCATAGACCATCTGCCGGTGGATGAAGGGCCTGATGTCGCAATGCGCAACGCGATGCTCGATCCGCCCGAGCAGCGTCGGGGTCAGCGGCCCGGCGAGCGGCTCGGTCGACGGGTCCTCTTCGCGCGCCGCGGGTCCCGGTGCCTGGGGGGCGGCTGCGGGATCCAGGTACCGACCGATCCACTCGCGGACCTGCAGGAAATGCTCCGGCAGGACGAAGCAGTGGACGCGCCGCGCCACGCCCTCGGCGGGCATGTCCGGTTCGCGCAGGATCCAACCGACGATCTCGTCGAGCAGCGTCTGCCTGCGCCCCGCGGGGAGATCCGGCAGGGCGACCACGATGTCCCCGTTGGCAAGGGCGAAGAGAAGGCCATTCTCGCGTCCGGCCAGTTCGCGCAGCAGGGCGGACTGCATCCTGTGCGTGCGTGCGGTCTCGAGCAGCGTATGGATCGCCTCGAGTTCGACCGCGAAGACGGTCCAGGACTGCCCGGAGCGTATGGAGCGCCGCCAGAAGGCCAGAAGGCCTATTTCCGCATCG
>JBIKXN010000337.1:0-4601 GCA_044355765.1 Alphaproteobacteria bacterium | reverse complement strand
TTTCAGGCTCGGCAGGATGGACGGACGAATTAGCCTGGGCTGTTGAAGCCCATGCCTGTCTGCGTTCCGCCATCGCCTACCGGGTCCAAGGTGCCGCCATGCCGTCCATGCCCTCCCCCCATCTGCCCACGCTCCAGTTCCACAACACGCTGACGCGCGCGAAAGCTCCATTCGCGCCGATCGATCCGGCGCGGGTCCGGATGTATGTCTGCGGGCCGACCGTCTACGACTATGCCCATATCGGCAACGCGCGGCCGGTGGTCGTGTTCGACGTGCTGTTCCGTCTGCTGCGCCGGATCTACGGCGACGCGGCGGTCGTCTATGTGCGCAACATCACGGACATCGACGACAAGATCATCCAGCGCCATCTCGACAGCGGCGAGGCGATCGAGAGCATCACCCGGCGCACGGCCGAGGCCTATGTCGAGGACATGCGCGCGCTCGGCGCCCTCGACCCCAGCGCGCAGCCGCGCGCCACGCAGCACATCGCCGAGATGATCGACGTCATCGGCCGGCTGCTCGCGCGCGGCCACGCATATGTCGCCGACGGCCATGTGCTGTTCCATGTGCCCAGCGATCCGGGCTACGGCAAGCTGTCCGGCCGGTCGCGCGACGAGCAGATCGCCGGCGCGCGCGTCGACGTCGCGCCGTACAAGCGCGATCCGGCCGATTTCGTCCTTTGGAAGCCAAGTACTCCGCAGCAGCCGGGCTGGGCCTCGCCCTGGGGCCGCGGACGGCCGGGTTGGCACATCGAGTGCTCGGCGATGAGCGCCGCCCATCTGGGGCCTCATTTCGACATCCATGCCGGCGGGCACGACCTGATCTTTCCGCACCACGAGAACGAGATCGCGCAGTCCGAATGCGCCCATGGCGGGGTCATGGCGCATACATGGATGCACAACGGGTTCCTGGTCGTGAACGGCGAGAAGATGTCGAAGAGCCTCGGCAACTTCTTCACCGTGCGCGACCTGCGCGCCAAATGGCCTGGCGAGGCGATCCGCCTGCTGCTGCTCAAGACCCATTATCGCGCGCCGCTGGATTTCACCGAAGACGGTCTGCGCCAGGCGCGCGAGAACCTGGACCGATGGCAGCGCGCGATCCAGCAGGCGACGGCCGACATGGGGCCGGACGAGCTCGTCGCCGCAGCCGCGACGGCCCCGACCGGGGACCTGCTCGCGACCCTCGCCGATGATCTCAACACGCCCGGCGCGATCGCGCATCTCAATGTCCTGGCGACGACCGTGTTCGACGAACTGGGCCGCGGCGAGGCCAGTCGCGCGCGCGCTTTCGCGCTCGAGCTCTGCGCGGCTGGCCGTTTCCTCGGTTTTCTGGCGCGCTCGCCGGCGGAATGGTTCGGTGGCGAAGTTGGCCCCGATGGCGCCCAGGCGGCAGAAATAAGAGTCTTGATCGCGAAGCGCGAAGAGGCGAGGAAGGCCAAGGACTTCGCTGCCGCGGACATGTTCCGGGACGAATTGAAGGCACGCGGCGTGCTCCTCGAGGACGGTCCGAAGGGCACGACCTGGCGGCGGGCGTGACCATGCCCGAACGGATCCATATCTACGACACGACGCTGCGCGACGGCGCCCAGACCCAAGGTGTCGATTTCGGCGTCGCCGACAAGCGCGCGATCGCCGAGGCGCTCGATGAACTCGGCATCGATTATGTCGAGGGCGGCTGGCCGGGCGCCAACCCGACCGACGATGCGTTCTTCGCCGCGCCGCCGCGGTTGCGCGCGGCGCGATTCGCGGCGTTCGGCATGACGCGCCGCGCCGGACGCTCGGCCGCCAACGACCCGGGCCTCGCCGCGGTGATCGGGGCCGGGTCGCCCGTCGTGACGCTGTTCGGCAAGACCTGGGACTTCCATCTGCGCGAGGCCTTGGGCGTCGATCTTGCGGAGGGCGTCGACATGATCGGCGGATCGATTGCCGAGGCCGTGTCGCGCGGCCGCGAGGCGATCTTCGACGCCGAGCATTTCTTCGACGGCTACAAGGCCAATCCCGGCTTCGCGCGCGACTGTCTGGTCGCCGCGCGCGACGCCGGGGCGCGCTGGATCGTGCTCTGCGACACGAATGGCGGGACGCTGCCGCACGAGATCGAACGCATCGTCGGCGAACTGACGGCGCTGGTGCCCGGCGACCGGCTGGGAATCCATTGCCACAACGACACCGAGAACGCGGTCGCGAATTCGCTCGCCGCGGTGCGGGCCGGTGCGCGGCATGTCCAGGGCACGCTCAACGGTCTCGGCGAGCGCTGCGGCAACGCCAACCTGACCTCGATCATTCCCAATCTGGTCCTCAAGATGGGGTTCGAGACGGGCGTGACGCCGGAGCGGCTGGCGCGGCTCACGCATGTCTCGCGGCTGCTCGACGACCGGCTCAACCGCCCGCCCGCCCGCGGCGCGCCCTATGTCGGCGAGAGCGCCTTCGCCCACAAGGGCGGCGTGCATGTCTCGGCGGTCGAGAAGGATCCGCGCACCTACGAGCACGTGCCGCCCGAATCGGTCGGCAACCGCCGGAACATCGTCGTGTCCGACCAGGCGGGTCGCGCCAATGTGCTGGCGCGCTTCCGCGAGATCGGTCTCGAGATCGCCGCCGCCGACGCGCGCGTGCAGCGACTTGTCGAGGACGTGAAGCAGCGCGAGCATGACGGCTTCGCCTATGACGGCGCGGAAGCCAGCTTCGAGCTGATGGCGCGGCGCGCGCTCGGCCGCGTGCCCGAGTTCTTCGCGCTGGTGTCGTTCCGCGTGATCACCGAGCGGCGCTTCAACGCGCGCGGCGCGCTGGAGACACTGTCCGAGGCGACGGTGAAGCTCGACGCGCATGGCCGTCGTCTCCTGACCGTCGGCGAGGGCAATGGACCGGTGAACGCGCTCGACGGCGCGCTGCGCGCGGCGCTGGTGCCGATCTATCCCGCGCTCGAGGACATGCGCCTGGTGGACTACAAGGTGCGCATCCTGACGCCCGAGGACGGGACGCGCGCGGTGACGCGGGTGATGATCGAAAGCGCCGACCGCGGTGGCGAGGGCGGGACCGCGCGTCACTGGTCGACGGTCGGCGTGTCCGCGAACGTGATCGAGGCGTCGTACAACGCGCTGCACGACGCCATCACCTGGAAGCTGTTCAAGGACGGCGCCGCGTGACGGCGCCGGGCGCACCGCCGGTCGTCGTCCTTGTCCGGCCGCAGCTGGCCGAGAATATCGGCATGGCGGCGCGCGCGATGCTGAATTGCGGCCTCGACGAACTGCGGCTGGTCGCGCCCGACGAGCCGCCGGACCACCCCAGGGCGATCGCCGCCGCAACCCATGCCGACGGGGTCCTGCGCGCCGCGCGGGTGTTCGCGACGCTGGATGAGGCCGTGGGCGATCTGAATGGGCTGTTCGCCACCTGTCCGCGCCGCCGGGGAATGGTCAAGCAGACCTTGACGCCGCGCGCCGCGGCCCGGGACATGCGTGCGATGGTGGCGCGGGGCGAGAGGCCTGGGATCCTCTTCGGTCCGGAGCGTACCGGCCTCGAAAGCGACGAGGTCAGTGTCGCCGACGTCCAGGTCGCGATCCCGCTCAATCCCGGGTTCAATTCGCTGAACCTCGCCCAGGCCGTCCTGATCCTCGGCTACGAATGGTGGCAGGCGGCCGACGCGACCCCGGAGCGGCTCCTGGTGACCAACAAGGCAGTGCCCGCGACCAAGCAGCAACTGCTGGGGTTCTTCGCGCGGCTGGAGGCGGCGCTCGACGACTGCGGCTTCCTGCGCGATGCGGAGATGCGGCCGACCATGGTCCGCAACATCCGCGCCATCTTCCAGCGGGCAGGCCTGATGACCCACGAGGTGAACACCCTGCAGGGGATCGTCACCGGCCTGACCGAGCGTCCCCATGTCCCGCCGATCCCGGGTTCGCGCCGGGGGAAGGGGGGCGGGCCGGGCGGGGGTGGGATTGGCGGTTGACGCGCCGGGGGCGGCGCGGGTATCTAGCCCGGCTTCGACGCGGGGCCCTGGCCGCCGCTGCCCACCTCTTTTTCCCCGGATCCGCAACCGATGAGCAAGCGCCACAACGCCAAATACAAGATCGCCCGCCGGCTCGGCGTCAATCTGTGGGGGCGCGCGAAGACCCCCAACACCGACACCGGCCCCGGGCAACATGGCGCGCGGCGCAAGAAGCCCTCGGATTTCGGCATCCAGCTGCAGGCCAAGCAGAAGCTGAAGGGCTATTACGCGAACATCACCGAGCGCCAGTTCCGCAAGATCTACACCGAGGCCGCCCGCCGTCGCGGCGACACCGGCGAGAACCTCGTGCAACTGCTGGAGCGGCGGCTCGACGCGGTTGTCTACAGGCTGAAATTCGCCGTCACCCCTTTCCAGGCGCGCCAGCTGGTCAACCACGGGCACATCCGGGTGAACGGCAAGAAGGTGAACATCCCTTCCTACGTCGTCGACGAGGGCGACACGATCGAGGTCAAGCAGGCTTCGCGCGAGCTGCAGCAGGTCCTGGCGGCCCAGGCTTCCGCCGAGCGCAGCGTGCCCGATTACCTCAGCCTCGACGAGAAGGCGCTCAAGGGTACGTTCGTGCGCTCGCCGAAGGTCGCCGACGTGCCCTACCCGGTGCAGAT
>JBIKXN010000336.1:0-4613 GCA_044355765.1 Alphaproteobacteria bacterium | reverse complement strand
ACCAGATCCTCCGCGGTCGCATGGATGGCATCGGCGCGATCGAGCGCGATGCGCCCCGCCTCGGTCAGCCGCAGCGACCGGCCGACGCGCTCGAACAGCGCGTGGCCAATCCGCTCCTCCAGGGTGCGGATCTGGAGCGACAGCGCGGATTGCGAGACGCCGAGCAGGCCCGCCGCGCGGGTGAGGCCGCCGGCATGCGCGACGGCGCGGAAATAGCCGAGATGGCGGAGGTTCAGCCGCTGCATATGTTCTGTTTATTAGAACGATTGGTTGCAAACAATGTATTTCCGCTATGCGTAACCGGACAGTATCAGCCCGCCGTTCCAACCCGTGGAGGGGCCGCATGTCCGGCATCGAACTGCTCGCCGCCAATCTCTCGTCTCGCCCATCGTCCTGACCTTCGCGCTCGGCGCCGTGGCGGGGTTCATCCGCTCGGAGCTCGAACTGCCCGAAGCCGTCCTCAAGCTGCTGTCGATCTATCTGCTGCTATCGATCGGCCTGACCGGCGGCCGCGAGCTCGCCAAGGTCTCGCTCGGCGAGGTGTCGGCGCTGGTGGCGGTCGCGGCGGCCCTGACGGTCGCCATACCGGCGGTCTGCTACGCCGTGCTGCGCCGTTTCGGCGGCTTCGACGTCGCCAACGCGGCCGCCGTCGCGGCGCATTACGGGTCGGTCTCGAGCGTCACGTTCTTCGCCGCGATCGCCTTCGCGCGCGCGATGGGCAGTCCTGCGGAGGGCTACATGACCGCCGTCGTCGCCCTCATGGAGTTCGCGGTCGTCATCTCGCTCGCCATCGGGCGGTGGGGTCTGCGGCAGGGCAGCGCCCGGGTGGATCTCGGCAGCCTGCTGGTCGACACGCTACGCGGCCGGGGCATCCTGCTGCTGTCGGGCGGCATGCTGATCGGATACACGGCCAGCGACGCGGACTGGAACCGGATCGCGCCGTTCTACGAGCAGCTCTTCCGCGGGTTCCTGATGCTGTTCCTGCTCGAGATGGGCATGACGGCCGCGCGGCAGATCCGCGCTTTCGCGGAGGTCGGCCGGTTCATGACGGGGTTCGCGATCGTCGCGCCCGTGGTCTTCGGGCTTGCCGGGCTGGCGGCGGGCTGGTTCGTCGGGCTGTCGCAGGGCGGCGCCTTCGTGCTGGCCGCGATCTGCGCCAGCGCGTCCTATATCGACGCGCCCGCGGCATGCCGCGCGGCGCTGCCGGAGGCGAGCCCCGGCATCTACCTGACCGCGTCGCTCGGCATCACCTTCCCATTCAACCTGGTTGCGAACATGCCGCTGCTCTACGCGGCGAGCGCGTGGCTCTATGCCTGAACGCTCGCTGACCCGGCGCGGCACGGAGTTTGCCTCTGTGCTGCGTCGGGTCGGCCCGCAGCGCATCCATCGCGCAGCCGTGGCGCGATCCCAAGCAGGGAGATGATCGATGCGCAGGCTCATGCTCGCTTGCACGGCACTCGCGGCGCTCGGCGCCATCGCGCCCAGCGACGCGGTCGCGCAAGGCGTGCTGCGGATCGCGATGACCGCCGGCGACATCCCGCTCGCCACGGGACAGACCGACCAGGGCGGCGAAGGGCAGCGCTTCATGGGCTACACGGCCTATGATTCGCTGATCCTGTGGGACCTTTCGCGCGCCGACCGGCCGTCGGCGCTGATGCCGGGCCTCGCCACCAGCTGGAGCGTCGACGCCACCGACAGGACGAAGTGGACCTTCAAGATCCGCGAGGGCGTCCGGTTCCACGATGGCAGCGAATTCACCGCCGAGGCTGCGGCATGGAACTTCGACAAGCTGCTCAAGAACGATGCGCCGCATTTCGACCCGCGCCAGGCGTCGCAGGGTCGCTCGCGCATCCCCGCCGTCGCGGCCTGGCGCGCCGTCGACCGCTACACGCTCGAGATCACCACGCGCACGCCCGACGCCACCCTGCCCTATCAGCTCGCCTGGATCATGATGTCGAGCCCCGCGAACTGGGAGCGCGTCGGACGCAGCTGGGAGGCCTATGGACGCCAGCCCTCGGGCACCGGGCCGTGGCGGATCGCGAGCGTGGTGCCGCGCGAACGCGCCGAGCTCGTGCCCAATCCGGACTACTGGGACAAGGCGCGGGTGCCGAAGCTCGAGCGGCTGGTGCTGCTGCCGATGCCCGAGGCGAACACGCGCATCGCGGCATTGCGTTCGGGCCAGGTCGACTGGATCGAGGCGCCGGCGCCCGATGCCGTGCCGGTGCTCAAGTCCGGAGGCTTCCAGATCGTCACCAACGCCTATCCCCACAACTGGACCTGGCATCTCAGCCGCGCCGAGGGATCGCCGTGGAACGACCTGCGCGTGCGCATGGCGGCCAATCTGGCGGTCGACCGCATGGCGATGCGCGAATTGCTCGGCGGGCTGATGCTGCCGGCCGAGGGCTTCATGCCGCCCGGTCACACCTGGTTCGGCAACCCCAGCTTCAAGGTGAGGCACGATCCGGCGGAGGCGCGGCGCCTGCTCGCCGAGGCCGGCTTCGGCCCGCAGCGGCCGCTGGTCACCAAGATCCTGATCGCGCCCTCGGGCTCCGGCCAGATGCAGCCGCTGCCGATGAACGAGATGCTGCAGCAAAACCTGGCAGAGGTGGGGATCCGGATCGAGTTCGAGGTCGTGGAGTGGAATACGCTGATCAACATCTGGCGCGCCGGCGCGCGCCACGAGACTTCGCGCGGCGCCACCGGGATGAACTACAGCTATTTCATCCAGGACCCGTTCACCGGCTTCGTACGCCATCTGCAATGCGACCTTCAGCCGCCGGCGGGGACGAACTGGGGCCATTACTGCGACCCGGCGATGGACGCCCTCTTCGCCGAGATCCGCAACACATTCGACCCGGCGGCACAGACCCGCGTGCTGCAACGCGTGCACGAGAAATTCGTCGACGAGGCGTTGTTCCTGATGGTCACGCACGACGTCAACGCCCGCGCGATGAGCCCGCGCGTACGCGGGTTCGTGCAGGCGCAGAACTGGTTCCAGGACTTCTCGTCGATCTCGATGGCGCCGCGCTGAGGCGGGGCGCCGCGCCGCATCGGGGGCGTGGCGGCGGGCCCGGGGTTGAGCGACACTCCGAGCCCGCTCACCGGAGACGCGCCCCATGCACAAGATCGCCCTTCCGCCCGAGATCGTGGCGCGCGTCGCGCGGCGGCGCGGCGCCGTGGACATGTTCCCGGTCCTCGATCCCAGGCGCTGCGCGCTGCTGGCGATCGACATGCAGAACCTCTTCCTCGAGCCCGGCGCGCCGCTCGAGATCCCATTCGCCCGCGCCCTGGTGCCCGGCATCAACCGCATGGCCCGCGCGCTGCGCGATGCCGCCGGCACCGTCGTGTGGGTACGCAACGCCTTCGACGCGCGCACGCTGGCGGCATGGTCGGTGTTCTTCGGCGCGATCAACACCCCCGAGCTGTCGCGCCGCGTGCTCGACGGGCTGGCCCCGGGCAGCCACGGCCAGGCGCTGTGGCATGGGCTCGATATCCGCGACGGCGACATGATCGCCGAAAAGGACCGGTACAGCGCGTTCCATTGTCCGGTCTCGACGCTGGACCGCGACCTGCGCGCCCGGGGGATCGACACCGTCCTGATCGCGGGCACGCTGACCAATGTCTGCTGCGAGACGACTGCGCGCGACGCGATGCAGCTGGACTACAGGGTGGTGATGCTGGCCGATGGCTGCGCCACGCGGACCGACGACGAGCACAATGCCAGCCTTGGCGCCATCCTCAACAATTTCGGCGACGTCGCGACCGTCGACGCGGCCATCCGCCGGCTGGGTCGCGAGGAGCGCGCTCCGGCCGCGTGAGGCCGCTGGTCCCGTGCCGATGGACCCAGCGCAGACGGCGACGCGCGCCCGGATGCCCGCACGCCACTCCCCCCGGACGGCGGGGACGGCTATAACCGCGCCGATGACACGCCTCGCCCGCGTCCTGCTTCTGGTCCTGGCCGCGCCGTTGCTCGGCGCGCCGGCAGAGCGTCTGCCGACACCCGACGCGCTGAGCGACGCCGGATGGACCAAAGGCGCCTGGTCGGGGATCGAGCCCGCGGTCTTCGAGCCCCTGCCCGACGACGGATTGCGGATCACCGCGAAGGGACAGGGAAGCTTCGTCTGGCGCGCGATCGACGGGGGCGGCGACTGCCTGTCCTGGCGCTGGCGCGTCGATGCCGGTCCGCCGCCCACGCCGCTCGACCGCCGCGGCGGCGACGACCGCGCCATCATGATCACGGTCGGCTTCGATGGCTGGCCACCCGAAGCGGGGTTCGTGCAGCGCACCAAGCACGCGGTCGCGCAGGTCGTCGCCGGCGAGCACAGGCTGCCGCGCAGCATGCTGGTCTATGTCTGGGGCGGAACCGGACGCGAGGCGCGACCGTTCACCAGCCCCTACATGCACGGCTTCGGCGAGGTGTTCGTGCTGCGCCCGGCGCAGACCGAGACGGGACGCTGGTTCCCGGAAAAGGTCGAACTTTCTCGCGACTGGCGCGCGGCGTTCCGCGGCACGCAGGTTCCGCCCGTGCTGGAGATCGCGATCGGCACCGATGTGGACGACACGGGCGCGCAACTCGACGCCCGCATCGACCAGATCCGTTTCGGCCCCTGCCG
>JBIKXN010000335.1:0-4615 GCA_044355765.1 Alphaproteobacteria bacterium | reverse complement strand
CGACGATACCGCCGCGATCGCGGCCGCCCTGCGCATGCGCTTTCCCGGCATCGTCGGTCCGCGCAAGGACGACATCTGCTACGCGACGACCAACCGCCAGGCGGCGGTCAAGGAACTCGCGGCGCAGGCGGACGCGCTGCTGGTTGTCGGCGCTCCCAATTCCTCCAATTCGCGTCGCCTGGTCGAGGTCGCGACCGGAGCCGGGTGTCCGCGCGCCATGCTCATCCAGCGCGCGAGCGACATCGACTGGACGATGCTCGCCCAGGCACGCACGCTCGGCATCACCGCGGGCGCGTCGGCGCCCGAGACGCTGGTGGACGAGGTGATCGAAGCGGCGCGCACGCGCTACGAGGTCGAACTCGCCGAGCTCGTGGTCACGCGCGAGGACGTCCATTTCAACCTTCCGCGCGCGCTCGCGGACTGAACCCGGACCCAGCCGCATGGCCGTCTATACCGAAGTCGACGACGCCGAACTGCGCGCCTTCGTCGCGAGCTACGACATCGGCGACCTGATTTCGGCCAAAGGCATCGCCGAGGGCGTCGAGAACTCCAACTACCTCCTGCAGACCGGGCGCGGGCCCTGGATTCTGACCCTTTACGAGAAGCGGGTCGCGCCGGCCGACCTGCCCTTCTTCCTCGGCCTGATGGAGCATTGTGCGGCCCGCGGCATCGACTGCCCGCTGCCGATCCGCGACCGCGCCGGCGCGATGATCCGCACCCTGTCGGGACGGCCCGCCGCCATCGTGTCCTTCCTGCAGGGCATGTCGCCGCGCCGCGTCGAGGTCGGACATTGCGAGCCGCTGGGGGCCGCGCTCGCCGGACTGCATCTCGCGGCGGCGGATTTTGCGATCCCGCGCGCCAACGCGCTCTCGGTCGCCGGCTGGCGCAATCTGGTCGAGCAGTCGCGGCCGCGCGCCGACGAGGTCGCGCCAGGGCTCGGCGACGAGATCGCCCGCGAGATGGACCATCTCGAGCCCCGCTGGCCGCGCGACCTGCCTGCAGGCGTCATCCACGCCGATCTCTTCCCCAACAACGTATTCTTCCTCGGCGACCGGCTGAGCGGGCTGATCGACTTCTATTTCGCCTGCAACGATTTCCTCGCCTACGACGTCGCGGTCTGCCTCAACGCATGGTGTTTCGAGCCCGATCTCAGCTTCAACGCCACCAAGGCGATGCGGCTCGTCGCGGGCTATCGCCGCCTGCGCGCGCTGGCGCCGGGAGAGACCGAAGCGCTACCGCTGCTCGCCCGCGGCGCGGCGTTCCGCTTCCTCCTGACGCGGCTCTACGACTGGCTGCACACCCCCGCCGGCGCGCTGGTCAACAAGCTCGATCCGATCGAGTATCTGCGCAAGCTGCGCTTCCACCGCTCGGTCCGCTCGGCGGCCGATTACGGCGTCTGACGCCGTGCCGCGGCCCCGCCTCGCGCGCGCCACGATCGCGCCGCGTCCGGCCGCGACGCTGCCGCGACTGTCCCAGCCCGAGAGCCAGCCCGAGAGCCAGCCCGAGAGCCAGCCCGAGAGCCAGCCCGAGAGATCGCCGATGCGCGCCGTGATTGCCGTTGTCCTGCTTGCCCTGTCGCTGCCGGTCGCGGCGCAGCAGCCCATGCCGCCCGACGCCGGCGCCACCTTGACCACGCTCGGCGAGACCGCCCGGCGCGACATCCGCCAGGACCGGCTGCGCCTGCAGTTGCGCCTGGAGAAGAGCGGCACCGAGGCGACGCGGGTCCAGGCCGAACTCAACCGCGACATGGCCACCGCGCTGGAGCGCGCGCGCAAGGTCGCCGAGACCGCGCGGCTGCGCGTCGAAACCGGCAGCTACTGGATCCACCAGGAGCGCGATCCGCAGGGCGCCAGGCCGCGCTGGCGCGCCGCGCAGGGGCTGACGCTTGTCGGCGCCGACGCGGCCGCGATCCTCGCGCTGGGCGCCGAGCTGCAGAAGGATGGCGCGCTCGCCGCCGGCCTGTCCTGGGAACTGGCCGAGGAGAGCCGCCGCGCGATCGAGGACATATTGACGACGGAAGCGATCGCGCGGCTGCGGGCCCGCGCCGGCATGGTCGCCGAGGCGCTGGGCGGAAAGGTCGAGCGCATCGCCCGCCTGTCGATCGGCGATGCCGGCGGCGATCGGCTGCCCGTCATGGCCCGCGCCATGGCGGCGCCGCGCGTGGCCGCCGATGCCGTGCCGATCGCCGCCGAGCCGGGGGTCGAGACCGTCCAGGTGGCGGTGCAGGCCGAGATCGTGGTGCGGATGCCGCCATGAGCGAGGACGCGACGCGCGAAACCGGATCCGAGACGCTCGTGGAGCTGTTCGTCGATGGCGCCTGCTCCGGCAATCCCGGGCCAGGCGGCTGGGGCGCGATATTGCGCTGGCGCGGCCACGAGAAGGAGTTGTCGGGCGGCGCGCCGGAGACGACGAACAACCGCATGGAGCTGACAGCGGCGATCGAGGGGCTGAACGCGCTGCGGCGGCCCGCCCAGGTCCGCGTCACCACCGACTCGACCTATGTGCGCGACGGCATCACGCGCTGGCTCAAGGACTGGAAGAGGCGGGGCTGGAAGACCGCCGACCGCAAGCCGGTGAAGAACGAGGATCTGTGGCGCGCGCTCGAGGACGCCGCCGCGCGCCATGCCGTCACCTGGCACTGGGTCCGCGGCCATGCCGGGCATGCCGAGAACGAGCGCGCCGACGCGCTGGCGCGCGCGGCGGTCGCGACGATGCGCAGACGCTGAGAAGCCGCCGAGCGGATCGCGGCGGGTCAGACGACGACGTGGCTCACCGCCAGCTTCGGCGGAGTTTTCAGCGTCTGCGCGATCACGCAATAGCGCTCCGCCAGCTCGACGACGCGCGCGATCCGGTCCGCGGGCGCGTCGCTCTCGATCTCGAAACGCAGCGCCACCTCGGTCAGGCCGACCGGCGCCGCGCGATCGACGCCCAGCGTGCCGCGCGCGTCCCAAATCCCCTCGGCCACGACCCTGCCGCCGGTGATCGGGACCGCCATCGCCGTGGCGACGGCCGCAAGCGTGACGCCCGCGCAGCCGACCAGGGCCTCGAGCAGCATGTCCGCCGAACAGGCCAGCTCCCCCGTGCCACCGCCCGCGGGATGCAGCCCCGCCCGCGCTTCGCCCTTCCAGACCCGCACGGCGCAGGAGACCCCCGAGATCTCGAGCGTTCCTTCGGCGCGGGCAGGAATCCGCGCCGCGGCGGGATCGTCCCGGTATCTCTGCTTCAGCGGCGCCTGGAGGGCGCGCAGCTCGTCCGCGTTCATGATCGTCTCCGTGATGGGAAGCCGGTCGAGGCGTCGCTGCCGCCCCGCGGCCGCCGTTATACCCGGGATGCGCGGGACGGCGCAGGCGCCAAGATGCGCGCGGCAGACGCTTTGCGCGCGCCCGCGGCGAGCGGCCATGCGATACTTCGCGATGGAGGCCGGGTGTCAAGACCCGGCCGCGTCGCGGCGCCTTCGCTCCGCGGCGGTCTTCCCGACCACCATGAACGAGAACGGTGCCGCATGACCAGCAATCGTCCGATCTTCGCCGACCGCATCCTCAACCTCGCCGTGACCGGCCCGCTGGTGCGGATCGAACTCGGCGTCGTGCGCGTCTCGGCCACCGACAACCAGAAGACGGAAGTCCAACCGGCGGAGACCCTGGTCATGCCGCTCGACGGGTTCCTGCAGTCCTTCGGTCTGATGGATGCGGTCGTGAAGAAGCTGGTGGCGGACGGGCTGATCCGCCCGCAACCGGCCCCCGGCACGGCAGCCCCCGCCGGCGGCTGAACCCGCCGGCCGAGCGCCGCGTCAGGCGTCGACGCCGACCGCCGCGGAGAGCGAGGCGAACCCGTCCCGGCGCAGCGCCGCCGCGAGTTCTCGCTTGATGCGGCCGACCAGCCCCGGCCCCTCGTAGACCAGCGCGGTGTAGAGCTGCACCAGCGAGGCGCCGGCGCGGATCTTCGCGTAGGCATCGGCGCCGGAGGCGATCCCGCCGACGCCGACCAGGGCGATCCGCCCGCCGGTCAGGCGTCGCATCTCGCGCAGCACCGCGGTCGAGGGGCCGAAGAGCGGCCGGCCGGAGAGGCCGCCCGCCTCGCCACGCGCCGCGCCGCGCAGCTCCGGCGGCCGAGCGATCGTGGTGTTGGAGACGATGATGCCCGCGAGCCCGCGCGCGAGCGCGACCTCGGCGACGTCGGAAAGGTCCTCCTGCGCCAGGTCCGGGGCGATCTTCACGAGCAGCGGCGGCGCGCCCGCGCCCATCGCCTCCTGCACGCGCGCGAGCAGGCCGTCGAGCGCCGCGCGGTCCTGCAGCGCGCGCAGCCCGGGCGTGTTGGGCGACGACACGTTGACGACCATGTAGTCGGCGAAGCGGGCCAGCGCCGCCGCGCCGCGCGCGTAGTCGTCGGCGGCGTCCACCGTCTCCTTGTTCTTGCCGAGGTTGACGCCGAGCACGCCGCGCCGCGCGCGCCGCGCGAGGCGGGCGGCGACGGCGTCGATGCCCTCGCTGTTGAAGCCGTAGCGGTTGATGACCGCGCCATCCTCGGGAAGCCGGAAGACGCGCGGGCGCGGGTTGCCGGGCTGCGGGCGCGGCGTGACCGAGCCGATCTCGACGCTGCCGAAGCCGAGGCCGAG
>JBIKXN010000334.1:0-4618 GCA_044355765.1 Alphaproteobacteria bacterium | reverse complement strand
CTCATGCAGGGATTCGCGACGGCGGTGACGCCGACCAACCTGCTCCTCTGCCTGATGGGCTGCCTGTGGGGCACGGCCGTCGGCGTCTTGCCGGGCCTCGGACCGCTCGCGGGCATGGCGCTTCTTCTGCCGCTCACCTATTCGCTCGATCCCACGGGCGCGGTCATCATGCTCGCGGGCATCTTCTACGGGGCCATGTACGGCGGCTCGACCACATCGATCCTGCTGCGCATTCCCGGCGAGGCCGCATCCATCGTCACCTGCATCGACGGCCACGAGATGGCGCGCAAGGGTCGTGGCGGCGCCGCGCTGACCATCGCGGCCGTCGGCTCCTTCATCGGCGGCTCGCTCTCCGTCATCGGCCTGATGGTCGCCGCGCCGCTTGTGGCCAACGCCATGCTTGCGGTGGGGCCAGCGGCGGAGGCCGTGCTGATGGCGATGGCGCTCATCGTCGTCGCGTTCGTTTCCTCGGGTCCGGCGGTGAAGACGCTCGCGATGATCGCGCTCGGTCTCGTCATCGCGACCATCGGACTCGACCAGCTCACCGCCTTCCCGCGCCTGATGTTCGGCAAGCTCGAGCTTGCCGAAGGGTTGAGCTTCGTCGCCCTCGCCATCGGGCTTTTCGGCGTCTCGGAACTCCTCATGTCGATCGACGAGAAGATGAGCGAGCGACCGAAGACGCCGACGCTTCGCGAACTCCTGCCGACGCGCGAGGAACTGCGCGATGCGACGCCCGCGACCCTGCGCGGTTCGGTCATCGGCTTCGTCTTCGGCATCGTGCCGGGCGTCAGCCACATCGTCTCGACATTCGTCTCGTACGCCGTCGAGAAGCGTCTGTCGAAGGATCCCGGCTCGTTCGGCAAGGGCGCCGTCGCGGGCCTCGCGGGGCCGGAGACCGCGAACAACGCGACGACGGGCTCGGCGATGATCCCGCTGCTGGTGCTCGGCATTCCGGCGATTCCGGCGACCGCGATCCTGCTCTCGGCGCTGCAGATCCACGGCGTCCAGCCGGGTCCGCTGCTGCTCACCGAACGGCCGGACGTCTTCTGGGGCCTCGTCGCGTCCATGTATGTCGGCAACGCGATCCTGCTGGTCCTCAACCTGCCGCTTGTCGGCGTGTTCATCGCGCTCCTGCGCGCGCCCATGTCGAGGCTCGCGCCGACCGTGCTGCTGATCTGCGTCATCGGCGTCTTCTCGGTGAAGGCCTCGACCTTCGACCTGTGGGTGATGCTGATCTCGGGCGCCATCGGGTACGTGCTGCGCAAGTTCCAGTATGACGTCGCGCCGCTGCTGCTGGCGACCGTGCTCGGCGACAGGCTGGAGGTCTCGTTCCGCCGCGCGCTCACGATCTCGGACGGCGATTACTGGATCTTCGCGAAGGGGCCCGCGGCGCGGGTCTTCCTTGCGATCCTCCTCGTGGTCGTGGCGTTGCAACTCGCCGCACGGGCGCTGGGCTACCGGCGCGCGTGACCGAGGCGCCCGCACGGGAAAGGGCTTCGGCGCGCAGCCCTGGCCGCCACGACGGCGCCTCCGAAGGTGACCGCGAAGCCGCCAAAGAACAGCGCAAGAGCGGGGAACGACTGCGCCTGCAGCGCGAGAGCGCTCGCCATGGGTCCGCCGAGCGGCCCTGCATGGACGAGGGCTTGCAGCTTCTCGACCTCGCGCGGAACGCGCAGCGCCTGTTCGAGCGCCAGGAGCCGCGCCAGAGGCATCGCTTGCTCAAATTCCTGCTGTCGAACCGCTGCTGGGCGGATGGCGAGATGACCGCCACCTTTCCGTCAACCCTTTGATCTTCTGTCGAAAACAACCTAGGTCGTCGCCCGCGAGGGGGCGGCGGATCCGGCCGATTCGGCGAAAAACGAGAGATGGCTGGGGCGCTAGGATTCGAACCTAGGGATGGCGGTACCAAAAACCGCTGCCTTACCGCTTGGCGACGCCCCAATCCGGGTGGCGATATAGCGGGGGGCGGGTCCGGCGGCAACTGCGGCGGGGCGGCAGGCTGCGATTGACGCGCCCCCGAGGCCCGTGTCCTGTTCCGCCCGGTCAACCGGCAGCGAGGACACATGGCGCGGCATCTCAAGCGGGGCATCGACGCGGGCGTGCGGGCGGAGGCGGACGCCAAGGTCCGCGCCACGGTCGAGACGATCCTATCCGACATCGAGGCGCGCGGCGACGCGGCCGTGCGCGAGATCTCGACGAAATACGACAACTGGTCGCCGGACGGCTTCCGCCTGACCGAAGCCGAGATCGCGCAGGCGATGTCGAAGGTCGCGAAACGCGACCTCGACGACATCCGCTTCGCCCAGGCCCAGGTGCGCAACTTCGCCGAGAAGCAGAAGGCGGCGCTGCAGGACATCGAGGTCGAGACCCTGCCCGGCGTGGTGCTGGGCCACCGCAACATCCCGGTGAACGCCGTCGGCTGCTACGTGCCCGGCGGGCGCTATCCGATGGTCGCCTCGGCCCACATGTCCGTGGTCACCGCGCGGGTCGCCGGGGTCAAGCGGATCGTCGCCTGCGCCCCGCCGTTCAAGGGCGGCGCCCATCCCGCGATCGTCGCGGCGATGCATCTGGGCGGCGCCGACGAGATCTACGTGCTCGGCGGCGTTCAGGCGGTCGGCGCAATGGCGCTCGGCACCGCCAGCATCGCGCCGGTCGACATGATCGTGGGGCCCGGCAACGCCTATGTCGCCGAGGCCAAGCGCCAGCTCTTCGGCCGCGTCGGCATCGACCTGCTCGCAGGCCCGACCGAGACGATGGTGATCGCCGACGACACGGTCGACGCCGAGATCTGCGCCACGGATCTGCTGGGGCAGGCCGAGCACGGCCCGACCTCGCCCGCCTTCCTGCTGACGACGTCCGAAAAGCTCGCCCGCGAAACGATCTCGGAAGTCGAACGGCTGCTGAGGATCCTGCCGACCGCGGATGTCGCGGCGGCGGCCTGGCGCGATTTCGGCGAGGTCATCCTGTGCGACGACGACGAGGATATGGCGCGCGAGGCCGACCGGATCGCCTGCGAGCATGTCCAGGTCATGACCCGGGATCCGGACTGGTTCCTGGGCCGGATGACCAACTACGGCGCGATGTTCCTCGGGCCGCGCACCAACGTCTCCTACGGTGACAAGGTGATCGGCACGAACCATACGCTGCCGACGCGCCGCGCGGCCCGCTACACCGGCGGGCTGTGGGTCGGCAAGTTCCTCAAGACCTGCACCTATCAGCGCGTCACCACCGACGCCGCCTCGGCGCTGATCGGCGAGCATTGCTCGCGGCTCTGCGTGCTCGAGGGATTCTACGGCCATGCCGAGCAGGCGAATGTCCGCGTCCGCCGCTACGGCAGGCGCAATGTCCCCTATGCCGGAGCGGCGGAATGACGACCCTGCCCCGCACGCCCTCGTTCCGCCTCGACGGGCGCCGCGCGCTCGTCACCGGCGCGGGGCGCGGCATCGGCCTGGCTGCCGCCGCCGCGCTCGCCGAGGCGGGCGCAGCCGTCACGCTGGTCGCGCGCAGCGGCGGCGAGGTCGAGGCCGCCGCGGCCGCGATCCGCGAGGCCGGCGGCACCGCGGAGGCGCTGGCGCTCGACGTCACCGACATCGCCGCGATGCGCGCGGCGCTCGGCGCGCGGCCTGGCTTCGACGTGCTGGTCAACAACGCCGGCAGCGCGCGCCACGCGTCATTCCTCGACGTCACGGAGGCCGACTACGACGCCATCCTCGACCTCAACCTGCGCGCGGCCTTCTTCGTCATGCAGCAGGTCGCGCACGGGATGAAGGACGCCGGTCTTGCCGGATCGATCGTCAACGTCTCGTCGCAGATGGGCCATGTCGGCGGACCGCGCCGCAGCGTCTATTGCGCGACCAAGTTCGCGATCGAGGGCCTGACCAAGGCGGCGTCGCTCGACCTCGCGCCGCATGGAATCCGCGTCAACACGCTCTGCCCGACCTTCATCGAGACCCCGATGACGCGTCCCGGCCTCGCCGATCCGGCGAACCGGGCCTGGGTCCTGTCCAAGATCAAGCTCGGCCGCGTCGGGCAGGTCGAAGACCTGATGGGCGCGATCCTCTATCTGGCGAGCGATGCATCCGCGCTCGTCACCGGCACGTCGCTGCTGGTCGATGGCGGCTGGACTGCGGATTGAGGCGGCGGCGCATGGATGACGCAGAGGCGTTCCTCGCGCGCATCGGCATCGAGCCACGCAACGAGGTCGACCGCGCCATCGCGACACGTCGCTCGGTGCGACGTTTCCGGCCCGAGGCGCCGCCAGCCGGATTGGTCGCCCATATCCTGCGCGTCGCCGCCCGCGCCCCATCGGGCACCAACATGCAGCCCTGGCGCGTCCATGTGGCGACCGGCGCGACCAAGGCGCGGCTGAGCGCTGCGCTGCGCGCGGCGCACGACGCGCCCGCAAGCCACGCGCCGCCCTATGCCTATTACCCGGCGGAATTCTTCGAACCCTACCAGTCGCGCCGGCGCAAGGTCGGCTGGGACCTGTACGGGCTGCTCGGCATCGCGCGCGGCGACAAGGCGCGCATGCATGCCCAGCACGCGCGCAACTTCGACTTCTTCGACGCGCCGGTCGGGCTGGTCTTTACGATCGACGCGCGGCTCGCGATCGGCAGTT
>JBIKXN010000333.1:0-4643 GCA_044355765.1 Alphaproteobacteria bacterium | reverse complement strand
GCCCGGGAAGAATTTCCGCTCGGCGTTGACCTTCTTGTTCTTGCGCATCTCGACGACCGAGTCCGTCGGGACCATAACGTCCTCGATCGCGGCGGCCATACCCTTCGCCTGCGCCTGTTCCTTGATGGTCTGGGCGACCTTCTTTTCGAAGCCGGAATAGACGTGGACCACGTACCAACGCGCCGCCATGTCAGCCTCCAAGGCCGAGAACGAGTTTGACAGCGTGGCTGATGATCCAGTCCACGAAGAAGAAGAACAGCGCCGCCAGGATCGACATGGCGAACACCATGCCGGTGGTCACGAGCGTCTCCTTGCGGGTCGGCCAGGACACCTTGTGGGCTTCCTGCCTGACCTGCCTGAAGAACTCGCCCATCGAGGGCCGCGGGACCGCCGCGCCGCCGCCGGCAGATCCGCTCGTCTCGTTGCTGCTCATCGTCTGGTGACCTTGCCGACCTAAGCCGCTCCATTCGGGGGGGAGGGAATTCCCCTCGCTGCGCTGGCAGGAGCAGAGGGGCTCGAACCCCCAACCCCCGGTTTTGGAGACCGGTGCTCTACCAATTGAGCTATGCTCCTAAGCGCAGGACGCCGCCGCGCGACGCGGCGGCGCTCCGATCGTTTCACTCGATGATCTTCGCGACGACGCCGGCGCCGACGGTACGGCCGCCCTCGCGGATGGCGAAGCGCAGGCCCTCGTCCATCGCGATCGGCGCGATCAGATGCACCTCCATCGCGATGTTGTCGCCCGGCATCACCATCTCCGTGCCCTCGGGAAGAACCACCTGCCCCGTCACATCCGTCGTCCGGAAGTAGAACTGCGGGCGGTAGTTCGAGAAGAACGGCGTGTGCCGCCCTCCCTCTTCCTTCGTCAGGATATACGCCTCGGCCTTGAACTTCGTATGCGGCGTGATCGACCCCGGAGCCGCAAGAACCTGGCCACGTTCGACATCCTCGCGCTTCGTCCCGCGCAGAAGCGCGCCGATGTTGTCCCCCGCCTCGCCGCTGTCCAGCAGCTTGCGGAACATCTCGACGCCCGTCACGACCGTCTTCGTCGTCGGCTTCAGACCCACGATCTCAACTTCGTCGTTCACCCGGACAATCCCGCGCTCCACGCGACCGGTCACGACCGTGCCGCGACCCGAGATCGTGAAAACGTCCTCGATCGGCATCAGGAACGGCTTGTCCTTCGGACGCGTCGGCTGCGGGATCGTCGCGTCCACAGCCTCCATCAGCTTCAGGATCGCGTCCCGGCCAAGGCCGTGATCGCGGCTCTCAAGAGCGCACAGCGCAGAACCCCGAATCACCGGGATCTTGTCGCCGTCGAACTCGTATTTCGACAGAAGCTCCCGAACCTCAAGCTCGACCAGATCCAGAAGCTCCGCGTCCTCGACCATGTCGCACTTGTTCAGGAAAACCACCAGCGCAGGAACGCCAACCTGGCGCGCAAGCAGAATATGCTCGCGCGTCTGAGGCATCGGACCGTCCGCCGCGCTGACAACGAGGATCGCCCCGTCCATCTGCGCCGCGCCCGTGATCATGTTCTTCACGTAGTCCGCGTGACCAGGGCAATCGACATGCGCGTAATGCCGGTTCTTCGTCTCGTACTCGACATGCGCCGTGTTGATCGTGATCCCGCGCGCCTTCTCTTCAGGCGCCTTGTCGATCTGATCATACGCCATGAACGTCGCCCCGCCCGTCTCGGCGAGAACCTTCGTGATCGCGGCCGTCAGAGACGTCTTCCCATGGTCGACATGTCCGATCGTCCCGATGTTGCAGTGCGGCTTGTTCCGCTCGAATTTCGCTTTGCTCATCGTTCTCTTCGCGCCTCCGTCTGTGCCGGCCACGTCGGGCCAGCGCGGTCTTCATCCTGGAGCGGGTGATGGGAATCGAACCCACGTAGCCAGCTTGGAAGGCTGGAGCTCTACCATTGAGCTACACCCGCGCGGACGCGCCCGCCCGGACGCATCCCATTGAACTCCTTCGTCATCCCGGCGGCTCAGCCCTGCATGGGCCGATCACCGGTATTTCACGCGCCCGCGCCCCTGGCGGCCTGGTGGAGGGGGAAGGATTCGAACCTTCGAACTCCGAAGAGGGCAGATTTACAGTCTGCTGCCATTGACCGCTCGGCCACCCCTCCGTCCAGATCGTGCGTAAACCCACGACGGCGAGCGCGCGAGTTATGGGAAAGCCCCGTTCTCTGTCAACGACAACTTGCGACACAAAAAAACCCGCTCCGCATGGGCCCTTTCTTGCCCGGCGGAGGAGCGACTTGCGATCGAACTTTCAAAGGAATAGTAGACGCCCGGCAAATGAAGCGCAAGTCCCGCGGCCCTGGCGGTCGCCCCCCCTCGCCGCCGCCCTCCTCGGGGCCCCGGCATCGCCACGGCCCCGCCACCCAGCCCAGGACAGGAAATCGTCCGGGCAGGCAGCCCGAACCGACGCGCCCGCGACGCGACGAACAGGCCATGCGCCCAGCGGGCGGCGGGCGCCCTGCGCCATCGCCGCGCCCCGCGCCGCGTTCTACGCCGCAGCCGAGCCAGTCCGCCGCTCCCCGTCCCGGACCGACCGAGCCGCGCCGGCCGCGGTCGGCGGAAGAGGGCGGAGCGATCTGGCTCTATGGCGTCCACGCGGCGCTCGCGGCGATCGGCAATCCCGAACGCCGGATCGTCCGCATCGTGGTCGCCCGCGAGCAGATGCCGGACCTGGCGCCGCGGGTCGCCGCGCTTGCCGCCCAGCGCGCCACCGGTCTTCCGGACTGCGAGCCCGCCAGCCGGGAGGAGATCGATCGCCTGCTGCCGCGCGGCGCGGTGCACCAGGGCTTGGCGGTGCTGGCCAGCGAACTGGAGCCGCTGGACATCGATGACCTGCTGCGCCTGATCGGCGACCAGCCGCGGCTGCGACTGGTGGCGCTCGACCAGGTCACCGACCCGCACAATGTCGGGGCGATCCTGCGCAGCGCGGCCGCTTTCGGCGCCACCGCGGTCATCCTGCCGGAGCGCCATGCCCCGGCCGCAAGCGCGGTGATGGCCAAAGCGGCATCCGGCGCGCTCGAAAAAGTCCCGCTGGTGCGCGTGGTGAACCTCGCCCGCGCGCTCGACAGCCTCAAGGCCGCCAATGTCTGGTGCGTCGGCCTCGCCGGTTCCGCCGCGCAGACGATCGCGCAGGCCGACCTGACCGGACGGGTTGCCCTGGTTCTCGGCAGCGAGGGGGAAGGCCTGCGTCGCCTGACGCGCGAGCGCTGCGACCTGCTGGTCAGGATCGACATGCCGGGCGGCGGCGTGGACAGCCTCAACGTCTCGAACGCCGCCGCCGTAGCCCTCTACGAGGCTGCGCGCACGCGTGACGAGGCCGGTTGAGAAATCCGCGTGATCGGTGTAGCGCTCCCCGCAGGCTCCCGGCGCCGGCTTAGCTCAGGGGTAGAGCAACCGCCTTGTAAGCGGTAGGTCGTCGGTTCAAATCCGACAGCCGGCACCAAACCAGCCGCGCAGCCGCAGCTCGCTGTCTATTTGCGGCCGTCGCGCTTTTCCTGAGCCGGCGGCACGAAGACCGATCCGACGGCGGGCGCCCCGGGGCCGGCGTGGATGGCGCGGGTATTGGTCTGGTTGACGCGCCGCGATTCGGAATGGGTGTTGTCGCTCTTGCCCGACGCCCCCGTACCTGCATCCTGCGCGGCGGCGAGGGGCGCGACCCCTGTCGCCGCGACGACGAGAACGAACGCGGCGCATTGCGTGGCAAGCCGGAACATGCTTCACCTCTTTCCCAACACGCGCGCCGCGGAGACGCGACATGCGTGGTCGGGCATCACGTTCCGCGCGCGGACCACGATAATAGGTTCGGTCCTCCAGACAGAAAAGAGCATCCGTGGACATCGAGACAATCCGGGGCCTCGTCGCCGATTACGGCCTGCTCATCTATGCCGGGATCTTCATCTGGACATTCTTCGAGGGCGAGACGTTCGTGATCTTCATGGGCATGGCCGCCCATCTCGGCCTGCTCGACTGGACGGCGGTGTTCATGTCGGCCTGGATCGGTTCGTTCTGCGGCGACCAATGCTGGTTCTGGATCGGCCGCCGCTGGGGCGGACAGCTGCTGGTGCGCTATCCGAAATGGCGCGGCGGGGTCGAGACGGCCCTCGATCTGCTGCGCCGCTACGACACGTGGTTCATCCTGTCGTTTCGCTTCATCTACGGCGTGCGCAACGTGGCGTCCTTCGCGATGGGGACCAGCGGCGTGCGCCCGCTGCGCTTCGCGGCGCTGAACTTCATCGCGGCGGCGGTCTGGGCGTTGAGCTTCGCCGGCTTCGGCTATGTCTTCGGCCAGGCACTGGAACGGATCATCGGCGACATCATTCTGGCCTTCGGCGTCACCATGCTCACCATGTTCGGCCTCGTCTTCCTGGGCGCCTATGTCGCAAGGCGACGCAAGGCGCGCCGCGACGCGGCCAGCGCCGCCGCGGACACGCAATCCAACCGCGCCGAGTAGCGCGACCCGATCCTGGGGCGCGATTCGCCTTGGGGGCGGCGCGGTCGGGAAATCGTCTAGCGGCGCCCGAACCCGGGCATGCGCGGGCCCAGCACGATCGCCAGCGACCCCACGATCAGCACCAGCGCCGCGATCTCGGTGGCGCCGACGGGCTCGCCGATCAC
>JBIKXN010000029.1:0-15232 GCA_044355765.1 Alphaproteobacteria bacterium | reverse complement strand
AACCTGTCCGCGGCGCTTGCCGAGATCGGCCGCGACCCGGCGCATGCGATCGAGGAGATCCGGGTCGAACGCGGACGGCTCGACGAGGTCTTCCGCCAGGTCACCACCCGCCCCGCCGCCGCCGCGAGGACCGCAGCATGATCCAGACCCTGACGATCTTCCGCCGGGAATTCGCGGGCTATTTCGCCACGCCGATGGCGTATGTGTTCCTGATCATCTTCCTGGTCTTCGCCGCCGCGCTGACCTTCTATCTCGGGAACTTCTTCGAGCGCGGCCAGGCCGACCTGTCGTCGTTCTTCATGTGGCATCCCTGGCTCTACCTGTTCCTGATCCCGGCGATCGCCATGCGCCTGTGGTCGGAGGAACGCAAGCAGGGCACGATCGAACTCTTCCTCACCTTGCCGATCGGCCTCGCGCAGGCGGTGCTCGGCAAGTTCTTCGCCGCCTGGGCGTTCACGGGCGTGGCGCTCGCCCTCACCTTCCCGATCTGGGCGACGGTCAACTGGCTCGGCACGCCCGACAACGGCGCGATCGCGGCCGGCTACGCAGGAAGCTTTCTGCTGGCGGGCGGCATCCTGTCCATCGGCGCCTGCATCTCGGCGACGACCAAGAGCCAGGTGATCGCCTTCGTGGTCACCGCCGCGGTGGCCTTCGTCTTCACCGTCAGCGGATCGGCGATCGTGCTCGGGTTCTTCGCCGGCTGGGCGCCGGAGTGGCTGACCGACGTCATCCGGTCCTTCAGCTTCCTCACCCATTTCAACGCGATGAACCGCGGCGTGATCGACCTCGCCGATCTGTTCTTCTTCGCCTCGCTGATCGCGCTGTTCCTGTTCGCCAACGCGATCGTCGTCGATCTCAAGAAGGCTGGCTGACCCATGGCGCTCCCCACATCGAGCCTCGCCCGCGGCGGCATAGCGCTGGTCGGACTGGGCCTCGCGATCGTCGCCTTCGTCGCCGCGAACATGGTCGTCGGCAAGGTCGCCACCGGACTGCGCGTCGACCTCACCGAGGAGAAGCTCTTCACGCTGTCGCCCGGGACGCGCAACCTGCTCGGACGCATCGAGGAGCCGGTGACGCTGCGCCTCTACGTCTCGGAGCGCCTCACCCGCGAGATCCCGTCCTACGGCGTCTACGCGGCGCGCGTGCGCCAGTTGCTGGACGAGTACCGCGCCGCCGCGAACGGACGCCTGCGCCTGCAGGTGATCGATCCGCAGCCCTTCTCCGACGAGGAGGATCGCGCGGTCGCCACGGGGATCCAGGGCGTTCCGGTCAACCAGGCCGGCGAGCAGGTCTATTTCGGCATCGCGGCGTCAAGCTCCGGCGACAAGGAGGCGGTGATCCCCTTCCTGCAGCCCGAGCGCGAGAGGTTCCTGGAATACGACCTGACCAAGATGATCTTCGACCTGGTCACGACCAAGAAGAAGACGGTGGGCCTGATCTCGAACCTGCCCATCCAGGGACAGTTCATGGGACCGCGCAACCCGCCGCGGCCATGGGCGGTCCACGACCAGCTGACCCAGTTCTTCGATCTTCAGCGCGTCGACCGCGACGCGGCGGCCATCCCCGACACGGTCGGCGTCCTGCTCGTCGTCCATCCGCGCGACCTGCCGCAACGCACGCTCTACGCGATCGACCAGTTCGTGCTGCGCGGCGGACGCGCGCTCGTCTTCGTCGATCCGCATGCCGAAGGCGAGCTGGGGCGCCCCGGCCCGGCGGCGCAGACGGGCGAGACCGCGTCCGACATGCCCGAACTGTTCAAGGCCTGGGGCATCGAACTGGTTCCCGGCAAGGTCGCCGGCGACCGCCAGGCGGCGCGGCGCGTCAGCGCCGGCGAGGGTCAGCGCGTGCGCGCGGTCGACTATCTGTCCTGGATCAGCCTGCGCGACGCCGCGCTGTCCAAGACCGACGTGCTGTTGGCCGACGCGCAGGCCATCAACATGGCCTCGGCCGGGATCCTGCGGCCGCTCGCCGGTTCGACGGTCCAGATGACGCCCCTGATCCAGACCTCCGCACAGTCGCAGGAGATCGACGTCGAGAAGGTCAAGCTCTCACCCGATCCGGTGGCGCTGCTTGCGGCGTTCAAGGCCAGCGGCGAGCGCTACGTCCTGGCCGCGCGGCTGCGCGGTCAGGCGCGCACCGCCTTCCCGGACGGCGCGCCGAAGGCCGAGGCGGCCGAGGGCGAGGAAGCGCCGCAGCCCGCGTCGGCGCCGCCCGCGCATCTCGACCAGTCGCGCGGTCCGATCAACGTCATCGTCGTCGCCGACACCGACATGCTCGAGGACCGGTTCTGGGCCCAGGTGCAGGAATTCTTCGGGCAGCGGATGACGGTGCCGATCGCGAACAACGGCGACTTCGTCGTCAACGCGCTCGACAATCTGTCCGGCAGCGATGACCTGATCTCGCTGCGCTCGCGCGGCCAGTCGGCCCGTCCCTTCGACGTCATGCTCGCGATCCAGCGCGAGGCGGAACTGACATTCCGCGCCAAGGAACGCGAGCTGACCGAGAAACTGAAGGCGACCGAGGCGAAGCTCAAGGAACTGCAGACCAAGGAGCAGGGCGAGGGCGCGGCGCGTGCCCTCGTTACCGCCGGACAGCAGCAGGCCATCGACCAGTTCCGCGCCGAGATGCTCGAGACCCGCCGCCAGCTGCGGGACGTGCAGTTCGAACTGCGCCGCGACATCCAGAGCCTCGAGGACCGGATCCGCGCGATCAACATCGGCGCCATTCCGCTCGCGATCGGGCTGTTCGCGATCGGGCTGGGCTGGTGGCGGATCAACCGCCGTCGCGCCGGCGTCGCCCGCGCGGCGGTTGGCTGACGGCCGGACGCCCAGGAGACACGCGATGCGCCCCATCACCCTCTCGATCCTCGCCGCGGCCGCGATCGGCAGCGGCATCGCCGCCTTCCTGCTCGTCCCGGGTCAGGACATCGGCGACGCCAAGCTCGGGGTCCGGCTCTTTCCCGAGCTGGCGAGCCGCGCCGCCGAGGTTCAGGCGATCGAGGTGCAGCGCCCGGCCGGCACGATCGTGATCCGGCGCGAGGGCGACGGCTGGGTCATGCCCGAGCGCGGCGGATACCCCGCCGACACCGCGCGCATCCGCCAGTTGTTCCTGGAGGTGTCGGAGTTGCGGACGCTCGAGGCGAAGACCCGCAGCCGCGACGTCTATCCGTCGCTGGAGGTCGAGGACCGCGAAGCGACCGACGCCAAGTCGACCCGCGTCGCCTTCAAGACCGCGAAGGGCGACGAGGTGACCGCGCTGCTTGCGGGCAAGAACCGCTTTGGCCGCGGCGGCGGCGGCGAGGACGCCGTCTATGTGCGGCGCGCCGGCGACCCTCAGGCCTGGCTCGCCAAGGGGCGACTGACGGTCAATCGCGACTGGCTGCTCTGGCTCGACCGCAGCATGACCGACGTGGCGCGCGAGCGCGTCAGGCAAGCCGCCATCGACCTGCCGGACGGCGCGCGGACGGTGGTGAGCCGTCCGACGCCGGCGGAACGGGATTTCGTGGTCGCCGAGATCCCGGAAGGCCGCAAGCCGAAATCGGGCTGGGAGGTCGGCAGCGTCGCCGCGGCTTTCGAACGGCTCGAGTTCGAGGATGTCCGCAAGGCGGACGGCGTCGCGATGCCCGTCGGCGGGCCGCAGGCCGCGGTCGCCACGTTCGACGGCTTGACCGTGACCGCCCGTTTCGTGGAGATCGACGGGGCCCCGTGGGCAGCGATTTCGGCCGTGGCCGACCCGCCGGCGCAGTTGCCGGAGGGCGGGACCGCCCTCAAGCCTGCCGCCGAGGTCCGCGCCGAGGCCGACCGGATCAACGCGCGCCTGTCGCCCTGGCTGTTCAAGCTGCCGGTGTTCAATCTCGAGAACATGCGCCGGCGCACCCAGGACCTGCTCGAGCCGCAGGACTCCTGACAGGGGCGCTCGACCTTGCCCCTGCCCGGTTCCTGGGCCGGTAGGCTGAGCCTGCCGGCCATCGGCGCACCGATGTTCCTGGTGTCGGGCGTAGAACTCGTGGTCGCGCAATGCCGCGCCGGGGTGCTCGGCGCCTTTCCGTCGCTGAACGCCCGCTCGACCGCGGCCTATGGCGAGTGGCTGGCCGAGATCGCCATGCGGCTGGCGCCGCTGCCATCCTGCGCGCCGTTCGGCGTCAATCTGATCGTCCACCGCAGCAACCGCCGCCTCGACGCCGATCTGGCCGCGACCGTCGCCGCGCGGGTGCCGCTGGTGGTGACGTCGCTGGGCGCGGTGCGCGAGGTCGTCGCCGCGGTGCATGGGTATGGCGGCCTCGTGTTCCACGACGTCGTCAACCGGCGCCATGCCGAGAAGGCCGTCGCGGCCGGCGTCGACGGGCTGATCGGCGTCGCCGCCGGCGCCGGTGGCCATGCCGGCAGGCTCAATCCCTTCGCGCTGCTGAGCGAATTGCGCTCGGTCTTCGCCGGACCGATCGCGCTGGCGGGCTGCATCAACACAGGTCGCGAGATCGCGGCAGCGCGCATCGCGGGCGCCGACCTCGCGTATGTCGGCACGCGTTTCCTGGCGACGCGCGAGTCGCTCGCGGTGGCCGCCTACAAGGAGATGATCCTCGGCGCCCGCGCCGAAGACATCGCCTACACGCCCGCAGTGTCTGGCGTGCCCGCCAATTTCCTCGTCGCCAGCCTTCGTGCGGCGGGGATAGATCCCGATGCACCGCGACCGGGGCACCGGCTCGATCTCGACGACGAAGCCAAGGCTTGGCGCGACATCTGGTCGGCAGGCCAGGGCGTGGGCGGCATCGACGCGATACTTCCCGTCGCCGAACTCTGCGCCCGGATGCAGGCCGAGTATCGCGCCGCCCTGGCCGAGGCCGCCGTTGCATAAGTCCGGATCTTGACCGCAGGCGAGCAGCGATGGCGGTCCCGCCTCCGGCGGCGGCTGCGCGACACGGGCGGGGGGATCAGGTCGCGTCGGCCGCCCGCATGCGCAGGATCTTGTCGGGGGTGCGGGGAGGTTCGCCGCGCTTGATTTTGTCGACCGCGTCCATGCCTTCGATGACCTCTCCCCAGACCGTGTACTGGCCGTTCAGGAAGCTGCCCTCGTCGAACATGATGAAGAACTGGCTGTCGGCGCTGTGCGGATCGTTCGTCCGCGCCATGCCGCAGGTGCCGCGCACATAGGGCTCGTCGGTGAACTCGGCCTTGAGCTTGCGTCCCGAGCCACCGCTGCCGGTGCCGGTCGGATCGCCCGTCTGGGCCATGAAGCCATCGATCACGCGATGGAACACGATCCCGTCGTAGAAACCTTCGTTGGCGAGGTCCCTGATCCGCGCCACATGCGCGGGCGCAAGGTCAGGCCGGAGGCGGATCACCACCCGGCCATGGGCCAGATCCATGTGCAGCAGATTCTCGGCGGCGTCGGACATCGGTGTCACTCCTTGACGTCGGCCGCGACCCGCAGCCTCACGATCTTGTCTGGAACCCGCGGCGGCTCGCCGCGCTCGATGCGGTCGACGAACTGCATCCCCGCGACGACACGGCCCCAGACCGTGTACTGGCCGTCGAGGCTGGGCGTGCGCGCGAACATGATGAAGAACTGGCTGTCGCCAGAGTTCGGGTTCTGCGCGCGGGCCATGCCGACCGTGCCGCGCAGGAAGGGCTCGCGCGTGAACTCGGCGGGGAGCCGGCGACCGGACCCGCCGGTACCGGTGCCGGTGGGATCGCCGGTCTGGGCCATGAAGCCTTCGATCACGCGGTGGAACACGATGCCGTCGTAGAAGCGCTGGCGCGCCAGTTCCTTGATCCGCGCGACATGCGTCGGCGCCAGATCCGGCCGCAGCTCGATCACCACCCGGCCATCCTTGAGGTCCAGGAACAACGTGTTTTCGGGATCCCGCACGGTCTGCGCGCCCGCGACCGACAGGGTCGCCAGCAGCAACGCAACCACGCGCGCCATGGCCATCAACGCCTTCGCCACCCGGAACCTCCCTACGGACATACCGATGGGGACCATAGGAACCGCCACCGCGAAACGCAAACCGATCATGACACGCGGCCGATGGTCATGGCGGCTCGACCGGCCCGGGCGTGGCCGCGCGGGCGCTCAGGCGAAACCGGTGCCGCGCTCGCGCGCGAAGAAGGCGGCCTGGGTGCGGTTGGCGACGCCCAGTTTCTTGAAGATCATGCGCAGATGGACCTTCACCGTGGTGTCGGTGATCCCGAGTTCGCGCGCGATGTGCTTGTTCGAGGCGCCGCGCGCCAGGCAGACCAGGATCTGCATCTCGCGATCGGTCAACCGCGACAGACGGTTTGCGGCCTCGTCGGGCCCCGTGGGCGCGCTCCGGGGCGGCGGCAGCGGCGCCGGCGCGTCCACCGGCGCCTCGGCGACCTGCGAGCCCGGGCCAAGCGCACTGGTCGAAACATAGGTGCCGCCATCCCGGACGATCTGGACGATCTGCGCGAGAACCGACAGCGGCTGGTTCTTGACGATGTAGCCGCGCGCGCCGCGGCGGACCGCCTCGTGCTGGTGGCGCGACTCTCCCGACCCCGACAGGACGACGATCGGCACATCCGGAAAGTCGCGCACCAGCGCCCCCAGGCCTTCGAAATTGGCGAAGCCCGGCATCAGCAGGTCGAGCAGCACGATATCGATGCCCAGCACGCCGCCGAGCGTCGCGTGCGCGGCGTCATAGCTGTCGGCCTGCAGCACTTCCGTCGGCGTGCCAAGCAGCGCGCCGAGCCCATCCGCAACGGCGGTGCGGAACATCGCATGATCGTCGGCAAGAAGAAGTTTCATCGCGCGGCCCCCCGGAAGCCGCCATCTTCAACCTATGGGAGAAAAAATCACCTTCCCGGTAAGCTTACTCCGAAAGTAAGAGGCGCCCCCGGCGACGTCGCGACATCGAATCCCAGGCGCGTCGATACTGTCAATAGCGACAAGCATGTATCCACCGCATCGCAGTGCAGTCGCCACCACCTTCCGATGCAGTCCCACCACCGCCGCCGCATCTCCGGGTTGAAACTTGGCGCCGCCACCGCCTTCGCATAGCCTCCCGCATCGTTTCAGGCCTCCGACCCAGGGGACAGATGACCGACACACTCCTCGTCACCGGCGGCGCCGGCTATGTGGGCAGCCATTGCGTGCGCGCGCTGCTCGACGCCGGCCATCGCGTGATCGTGCTCGACAATCTGCGCCAGGGCCACCGCACCGCCGTCGCGCCCGAGGCCGAACTGGTGGTCGGCGACCTGGCCGACAAGGGGGCGATCGCAGAGGCCTTCGCGATCGGCCGAATCGACGCGGTCCTGCATTTCGCCGGCAACATCCAGGTCGGCGAATCGATGCGGCGTCCCTTCCTCTATCTGGGCGACAACGTCCAGGCTGCGGTCAACCTGCTCGAGGCGTCGGCCGCGCATGGCGTGCGCCGCTTCGTGCTGTCCTCGACCTGCGCCATCTTCGGCGACCCGGCGCGCGTGCCGATCGACGAGGACGCGCCGGTCGCGCCGGCATCGGCCTACGGGGAATCGAAGTACCTGATAGAACGCATCCTGGCCTGGGCCGAGCGCGTACACGGCATCCGCTACGCCTGCCTGCGCTATTTCAACGCCGCCGGCGCGCATCCCGATCTGCCGCTGTTCGAAGACCACGATCCCGAGACCCATCTCATCCCGCTCGCCATCGACTGCGCGCTCGGCCGTCGGCCGGCGATGGAGATATTCGGCGAGGACTACGACACCGCCGACGGCACCTGCGTGCGCGACTATGTCCATGTCTGCGACCTCGCCGACGCGCATCTGCGCGTCCTCGACCTGCTGCGCACGCGCAGCCGCAGCTTCAACGTCGGCACCGGGCGCGGCTACTCGGTGCGCGAGGTTCTGGATTCGGTACGGCGCGTCTCCGGCACCGATTTCCCGATCCGCGTCTCGGCGCGCCGTCCGGGCGACTCGCCCAAGCTGGTCGCCGATCCGACGCGCATCTTCTCCGAACTCGCATGGAAGCCGCGTTTCGCCGACATCGACGCAATCGTCGCCACGGCATGGAAATGGCGGCAGCGCCTTCCGCGCGGCTACGCCGATCTCGCCCTCGAAGGCTGACGCCGCGTCGACCTCCGCCCCTGCCGAGACCGAGGCCGATTGACGCAAGCGCAACGCCGCGTGACGCTGCCCCTTGCCGTGGAGGGCCCTGCACCGTGCCGATCGCCATTCCGACCGAGAGCGACCATCAGGACCTGCGCGCCGCGATCCGCGATCTCTGCGGGCGCTTCGACGGACCCTATTGGCGCGCCATCGACGAGGCGCGCGCCTATCCCGAGAGCTTCGCGGCGGCCCTGACCCAGGCCGGATGGCTGGCGGCGCTGGTCCCGGAGGAGTTCGGCGGCTCGGGCCTCGGCCTCGTCGAGGCATCGATCGTGATGGAAGAGATCAACCGTTCGGGCGGCAATTCGGGCGCGGTCCATGGACAGATGTACAACATGTCGACGCTGCTGCGGGCCGGCTCGCCGGCGCAGAAGCGGCGCTACCTGCCCGAGATCGCCGCGGGCCGACTGCGGCTGCAGTCGATGGCGGTGACAGAACCGACCACCGGCACCGACACGACCAGGCTGAAGACCACGGCGGTGCGCAAGGGCGACCGCTTCGTGGTCAACGGCCAGAAGGTCTGGACCTCGCGCGTGCAGCATTCCGACCTGATGATCCTGCTGGCGCGCACGACGCCGCTGGACCGGATCGCGAAGAAATCCGACGGATTGTCCGTGTTCCTGGTTGATCTGCGCGAGGCGATCGGCCGGGGCATGAGCGTCCGGCCGATCCGCAACATGGTCAACCACGAGACCAACGAGGTCTTCTTCGACGATCTGGAGATCCCGGCCGAGAACCTCATCGGCGAGGTCGACAAGGGCTTCGGCATCATCCTCGCCGGGCTCAACGCCGAGCGCGTGCTGATCGCCGCGGAATGCGTCGGCGACGCCTATTGGTTCGTCGACCGCGCGAAGGCCTATGCCAACGACCGCGTGGTCTTCGACCGGCCGATCGGCCGCAACCAGGGCATCCAGTTCCCGATCGCGCGGGCCTATGTCGACGCCCGCGCGGCCGATGCGATCCGTTACCAGGCCGCCGCGCTGCACGACGCGGGCAAGCCCTGCGGCGCCGAGGCGAACATGGCCAAGCTGCTCTGCGCCGACGCCTCCTGGGCGGCGGCGAATGCCTGCCTCCAGACCCATGGCGGCTTCGGCTTCGCCGCCGACTACGACATCGAGCGCAAGTTCCGCGAAACGCGGCTCTACCAGGTCGCGCCGATCTCGACCAACCTCATCCTCGCCTATGTCGGCGAGCACGTCCTGGGGATGCCGCGCTCCTACTGACCGAGGAGCCGCGTCAGCCGCGCAGCGCCGCCACCGGGTCGAGGAACGCCTCGCCCAGCGCCGCGGCGACCGCGGCATGGGTGATCCGCCCGGCGTGGACGTTGAGCCCGTTGCGCAGATGCGGATCGTCCGCCAGCGCCTTGGCCACGCCCTTGTCGGCGAGCGCCAGTACATAGGGCAGCGTCGCGTTGTTGAGCGCCACCGCCGAGGTCCGCGGCACGCCGCCCGGCATGTTCGTGACGCAGTAATGGATCACGTCGTCGACGACATAGGTGGGATCGTCGTGGGTGGTCGGGCGCGAGGTCTCGAAGCAGCCGCCCTGGTCGATGGCGACGTCGACGACGACGGAGCCGGGCTTCATCCGCCGGATCAGATCGGCATTTACGAGCTTGGGCGCCGCAGCGCCGGGGATCAGCACGCCGCCGATGACCAGATCGGCCGCCGCGACGTGATGCTCGACCGCGTCACGGGTCGAGAACACGGTGTTGAGCGGGCGATCGAACTGGGTCCACAGCCGACGCAGCACGTCGACGCTGCGATCGAGGACCCAGACATCGGCGCCCATGCCCAGCGCGATATGGACCGCATGGGTTCCGACCACGCCGCCGCCGAGCACGACAACCTTGGCCGGATCGACGCCGGGCACGCCGCCCAGCAGCATGCCAAGGCCGCCATGCGCCTTCTCGAGGAAATAGGCGCCGACCTGGATCGACATGCGTCCTGCGACCTCGGACATCGGCGCGAGCAGCGGCAACCCGCCCGCGGCGCCGGTCACCGTCTCGTAGGCGATGCAGGTCGCCCCGCTGGCCATCAGATCGTTCGCCTGGGCAGGATCCGGAGCGAGGTGCAGATAGGTGAATAGCGTCTGGCCCTTGCGCAGCATCTTGCGCTCCGGAGCCAGCGGCTCCTTGACCTTCACGATCATCTCGGCATCTGCGAAGACCGCCGCCGCGTCGGCGACCACGCGGGCGCCAGCCGCCTCGTAATGCTGATCGGTCATTCCGATCCCGGCGCCGGCGCCGCGCTCGACCAGCACGCTGTGCCCATGGGCGACGAGTTCCCGGACATTGGTTGGTGTCAGGCCGACGCGATACTCGCGGACCTTGATCTCCTTGGGAACGCCGATGCGCATGGACGACTCCGTGGGGTTGCCGGGTATGCCCAATCTAGCGCCAAGATGCCGTCTCGGGCAGGGCCGATCCAGGCCACCACCGCGCCCCCGGGCTGCGGCCCTTGCCGGTGGCGCGCCGGGCCGAGTGGTCCTATCCTGCCGTTCTCCGAGATCCGCGCCAACCGCGCCAGCAAGTCCAGGGGACCAAGATGACGACCAAACCCAATTCGCTCGAAGAACTGTGGATGCCCTTCACCGCGAACAAGCACTTCAAGCAGGAGCCCCGGATCTTCGTCGAGGCCAAGGGCGTCTATCTCAAGAACCATCGCGGCGAGTCGCTGATCGACGGCTGCTCCGGTCTCTATTGCATCCCGGCCGGCCATGGCCGGCGCGAGATCGCCGACGCTGTCCACAAGCAGCTGCTCGAACTCGACTACTCCCCTCCTTTCCAGTTCGGGCATCCGCTGCAGTTCGAAGTCGCGCGCCGCATCGCCGCGATGACGCCCGGCGACCTCGACTACGTGTTCTTCGCCAATTCCGGCTCCGAGGCGGTCGAAAGCGCCATGAAGATGGCGCTCCAGTATCATCGCGCGAAGGGCCAGTCGCAGCGCGTCCGGTTCGTCTGCCGCGAAAAGGCCTATCACGGCGTCAATTTCGGCGGCACGTCGCTGTCGGGCATGGTGCGCAACCGCGAAGCCTTCGGCCCGCTGCTCGCGGGCATCAGCCACATGCGCCACACCCGCCCGCCCGAGCATAAATTCGTCATGGGCCAGGCCGACACCGGCGCCGATCTCGCCGACGACCTGCAGCGCCATGTCGACCTTTACGGCGGCGACACGATCGCCGCGGTCTTCATCGAGCCGATCGCCGGCTCGATCGGCATCCTGCCGCCGCCCAAGGGCTATCTGCAGCGCATCCGCGAGATCTGCGACCGCCACGGCATCCTGCTGGTCTACGACGAGGTCATCACCGGGTTCGGACGACTGGGCGAGAATTTCGCCGCCGACGCCTTCGGCGTCCTGCCCGATATCATGACGCTCGCCAAGGCGATCACGAACGGCGTCATCCCCATGGGCGCCGTGGTCGCGAACGAGAAGGTCTACCGCACGGTGACCGAAGCCGGCCCCGCGAAGGGCATCGAGTTCTTCCACGGCTACACCTGGTCGGGCAATCCCGCAGCCTGCGCGGCGTCGCTGGCGGCGCTCGACATCTACGAGAGCGAAGGCCTGTTCGCGCGCGCGAAGAAGCTTTCCACCTATTTCCTCGAGCAGATCGCCAGCTTCAAGGAATTCGGGATCGTGACGGACACCCGCGGCATCGGCCTGCTCGGCGCGATCGACTTCGAACCCGTAGACGGCAAGCCGGGCGTGCGCGGCTACGAGATGCTGCAGGACCTGTTCAACAACGGGCTGCTGGCGCGCATCACCTACGACACCTTGATCCTGGCGCCGCAATTCGTGGCGGAGGAGAAGCACATCGACGAGATGTGCGACAAGGCGCGCGCCGCGATCCGCCGCTCGATGAACCGGCCGCAGCTGCGCGCGGTCGGCTGACCACCGCACGAGCCGGCCGGCGCCGCGGCGCCGGCCGGAGCTTGCGACGGAGACGGGGCCATGCCATTCCCCAAAGCGGTCGCGATCTGCGATGTCGGCACCCGCGACGGGTTCCAGGCCGAACACGCGTTCGTTCCGACCGCCACCAAGATCGAGATCATCGACGCGATCGTCGCCGCCGGTGTGCGCAAGCTCGAGGTGACGTCCTTCGTGAGCCCGCGCGCGGTACCGCAGATGGCCGACGCCGCCGAGGTGCTCGCGGGCATCGGCAAGACCAGCGGCGCGGAGTTCGTCTGTCTGGTGCCGAATCTGCGCGGCGCGGAGAACGCGATCCGCGCGGGCGCGCGCTCGATCCTGCTTTTCGTCTCCGCCTCCGAGACCCATAACGGCACCAACGTCAACCGGCCGATCGCCGCCTCGCTGGACGGTTTCCGGGCGATCATGGATCTCGCCGCCGGCCATGGCCTGACGGTGCATGGTTCGATCTCGACCGCCTTCGGCTGCCCGTTCGAGGGCGATGTGCCGCCGGCCAAGGTCGCCGAGGTCGCGCGCGCGATGCACGCCATGGGCATCGGACATGTCGCCCTCGGCGACACCACCGGCATGGGTACGCCGCCGATCGTGCGCGCGGCCGTCCAGGCGGTGCGCGACGCCTGCCCCGAACTGCGGCTGGCGCTGCATTTCCACAACACCCGCGGCCTGGGTCTGGTCAATATCGTCGCCGGGCTCGAACTCGGCGTGACCGACTACGAGGGCAGCATCGGCGGCCTCGGTGGCTGCCCCTTCGCGCCCGGCGCCACTGGCAATGTCTGCACCGAAGACGTGGTCAACCTGATGCACGAACTCGGGATCGAGACCGGCATCGACCTCGACGCGCTCTGCGCGGTGGCGCGACGGGTCGAGGCATATCTCGGTCGCCCCCTGCCCGGCCAGGTGATGCGGGCGGGTCCGCGCAGCCGCCTCAGCGGTGCCGAATGCGCCGTGCGCGCGGTCGGCTGAAACCGTCGCCGCCACCGGTCCTGCCCAATCTCCAGGCACTGCCGGCGTTGTCCGGGGGATCCGGGTGGGCTAGCGTCATTGCGTGTAGGCGCCCCAAGCAGGCGCCGCCGTCAACCGCGCATCAGGGAAGGGGATCCATGTCCATGAAGAAGCCATCCACGTCGGCGGAGCAGACCGCGCTCGCCGCGCGTCTCTTCAGCCGCCGCCTCATGCTCAAGAGCAGCCTCTACGGTGCCGCTCTCGCCGCCAGCCCCGCGATCGTCCACGACGCGCTGTCGAGCTCGGGCACGCTGAGCCTGCTCAACTGGGACGATGAACTCCCGGATCCGGTGATCCCCGATTTCGAGAAGAAGACCGGCATCAAGGTCACGATGACGCCGTTCTCCCAGAACGAGGAGCAGATCAACAAGCTGCAGGCCACGCGCGGCGCCGGCTTCGACCTGTGCCAGCCGACGCATGACCGCGCGCAGCAATTCGAGGAAATCGACGTCCTGCAGCCGTTCGACGAGCGGCAGCTGAACGTCGCCGGCCTCCTGCCGTCGATGATCAAGACGTCGCAGACCGCCTGGACCTGGAAGGGTCGCCTCTACCACGTGCCGCATTGCTGGGGCACCGAGGCGATCAGCTGGCGCAACGACCAGACCCGCCTCACCTACGCCAACCTGTCCTACGGCACGCTGTGGAACGACGAGTACCGCGGCAAGGTACAGGGGCGTCCCCACTCGCTGCTGCTGGGCATCGGCTTGTGGATGGACGGCAACGGCCGCCTGCCCTCCAACCGCATGCTCGACGCCTACAAGGACGAGGCGACGATGAAGCGGATCTACGACGTGCTGCTGCGCGAGGCGATCGCGCGCAAGGCATGGATCAAGCAGTGGTGGGACTCCGCCGACAACACGAAGTCCGGCTTCATGTCGAACGGCGTCGTCATCGGCCAGACCTGGGACGGCCCGCCGATCAGCCTGAAGAAGACCGGCGCGCCGATCACCTTCATGGCGCCGAAGGAAGGCGCGATCAGCTGGCTCGACGGCTGGTCCTTGACCAAGGCCGCCCGCAACGTCCCGCAGGCCTACGAGTTCCTCAAATACGTGCACTCGGCCGAAGGCTCGGCGAAGGTCGCCGAGGGCTCGGGCTACAACCCGGTGGTCAAGGGCGCCGACGCGCTGCTCTCCGAAAAGGCGCGCGCGATCTTCCAGGAAGCCTATCCTGGCGATGCGGTCGACAAGCTGTGGGCGCGCCCGGTCGAGCCGTCCTGGTTCGCCGAACTGCGCACGCAATACGCCGAGAAGTTCAAGGCGGCGTGACGAGCCTCGCCCCTCCCGCGCCTCGGCGCGGGAGGGGCGTCCGCCACTTCGGGTCCATTCATGAGCGCAGATGTAGAACTCGACCGGGTGACGATCCGGTTCGGTCACTTCACGGCCGTCAAGGACGCGTCGCTGAAGATCGCCGGCGGCGAATTCTTCAGCCTCCTCGGTCCCTCGGGTTGCGGCAAGACCACGCTGCTGCGGACGATCTCCGGCTTCCTCCAGCCATCCGAAGGCAGCGTGCGGATCGGCGGCGAGGATATGCGCGGCATCGAGCCCAACAAACGGCCTACGGCCCTCATCTTCCAGAACCTCGCGCTTTTTCCTTTGATGACCGTCGCCGAGAACATCGGGTACGGGCTGCGGGTGCGCGGCGTGTCGCGGGCCGATCGCAGGCGCCGCGCCGAGGAATTGCTGGCTCTGGTGGCATTGCCCGATCAGGGCCACAAGCGGGTCAGCGAATTGTCCGGCGGCCAGAAGCAGCGCGTGGCGATCGCGCGCGCGCTCGCTGTCGAGCCCAAGGTGCTGCTGCTGGACGAGCCGCTGTCCGCGCTCGACCTCAAGCTGCGGCAGCACATGCGCAACGAGCTGCGCGCGATCCAGAAGCGCGTCGGCATCACCTTCATCTACATCACCCATGACCAGGGCGAAGCCCTGACGATGTCCGACCGTATCGCGGTGATGAACAACGGCGTGATCGAGCAGATCGGCACCGGCCGCGAGATCTATGCCGGGCCGCGTACGCCCTTCGTCGCCTCCTTCGTGGGCGAGAACAACGGCTTCGCCGGACGGATCGGTCGCGTCGATGCGGCCAGCGCCGAACTCCAGACGCCGTTCGGCACGCTGGTGGGACGTCGCGGCGAAGGCGCCGCCCCCGGCCGCCCCGGTACGATCTTCATCCGGCCCGAATCGCTGCGCTTTGCGGCACCTGGCGAAGCCGCCT
>JBIKXN010000332.1:0-4671 GCA_044355765.1 Alphaproteobacteria bacterium | reverse complement strand
CGGCGCGTCGTCCCAGGTAGCCACCCCATGTCCCTGTTCGCGAAGGGATATAGTGTGCCGCGGCAGGCCGACCATGGGCGGGCAGCCCCCGCGCGGCTGCGACGCGGCGGACCGCGCGACGGACTGCTACAACCGGGCTGTCGCTGCCCTCGCCCGCTGGCGGCCGCGCCACCGCGAAAGGACCTCCCATGCCCGTGACCATCCTCGCCGATATCCGCCTGCCCGACGGTGCCGCCGCCGCGATCGTCGTCGCCGACGGTCGAATCGTCGGCATCGGTGCGGCGCCGGCGGCGGGACCAGGCGACGAGGTGATCGACGGGGGCGGTGCGCTGGCGCTGCCCGGCCTGGTCGAGGCCCACACGCATCTCGACAAGACGCTGCTCGGGATGGACTGGTACCGCAACGACGTCGGTCCCCGGCTGGTCGACAAGATCGACAACGAGCGCCTCCAGCGGCGGCGGCTCGGCATCGATCCGGCTCGCCAGTCCGCGCGCCAGGTCGTCCTGTCGCTGTCCAAGGGCTCGACGCATATCCGCACCCATGTCGACGTCGACACCGAGATCGGCCTGTCCGGGATCGAGGGGCTGCTGGCGACGCGCGAGCGCTATCGCGACCTGTGCGACATCCAGATCGTCGCCTTCCCGCAGAGCGGGCTGCTGGTCCGGCCCGGCACGCTCGGGCTGATGGAGGCGGCGATGCGGGCCGGCGCCGACATCGTCGGCGGGCTCGACCCCTGCGCGATCGATCGCGATCCAAGGGCGCATGTCGACGCGGTCTTCGCGCTGGCGCAGAAATGCGGCACCGGCGTCGATATCCACCTGCACGAACCGGGCGAGCTCGGCGGCTTCTCGATGGAGCTGATCGTCGAGCGCACCCGGGCGCTTGGCATGCAGGGACATGTCGTGATCAGCCACGCCTTCTGCCTCGGCATGGCGGACGCCGCCTATGTCGCGCAGTTGGTCGAGAAGCTGGCTGAGGCGCGGATCGCGATCATGAGCCATGGCGCGCCCTATCGCCCGGTGCCGTCGGTCAGGCAGCTCCATGCCGCCGGCGTGACGATGTGCTGCGGCTCGGACGGCATCCGCGACACCTGGGGTCCCTATGGCAACGCCGACATGCTCGAGCGCGCGATGATCGTCGGCCTGCGCAACAACCTGCGCCGCGACGACGAGGTCGAACTGGCCTTCGACATGGTGACCCGGGGCGGCGCCGCGGCGATGCGGCTCGACGGCTATGGCCTCGTTCCCGGCGCCTGGGCCGACATCGTGCTCGTCGACGCGAAGACGCCGACCGACGCCGTGGTCAGCCGTCCGCCGCGCAAGCTGGTGCTCAAGCGCGGCCGGGTGATCGCGCGCGACGGCGTCGCCCTCGTCACAGCGCCCTGACCGGCCGCGCGGCGATCCGCCGCACCGTCCGGCGTCGACGGAGGGCGGCATTCGGCGCCGAAACCATCAAGATTGCCCCGGTTTCGGCATGCGGGAGCGCAAGAGAGCCTTGGATCGCAGACATCTGCTCGCCCTGGCGGGGCTGGCGCTGCTCGCAGCGGGCGGCTGGACGGCAGCGCGCACGCTGCTCGGGACGGCCGTCGTCGTCGAGCGTGTCGCGCGCGCCGATCTCGTGCGCAGCGTCGTCGCCAGCGGCCATGTCGAGACACCGTTCCGCGTCGAGATCGGCGCCCAGATCACCGGCACCGTCGCCGACGTGCTGGCCGAGGAAGGCCAGCGCATCGTGCGCGGCCAGAAGCTGATAGCGATCGAGGCGCGCGAGCTCGAGGCGGCGCTGGTCCAGGCCGAGGGCACGGTCGCGCAAGCCGAAGCGCGCCTGCGGCAGCTGACGGACTTCGCCCTTCCCTCGGCGCGGGAGACCCTCGCCCAGGCCGAGGCGACGCTGCGCAACGCGCAGGCGGCGCATGAACGCATCGCCGAACTTGCGCGCAACGGCCATGCCTCGCGCGCCGCGCTCGACGAAAGCCGGCGCGCCCTCGACGTCGCCCAGTCGCAGGTCTCCGCGGCGCGGCTGCTCGTCTTCACCTCGTCGCCCGGCGGCAGCGACTTCGTCCTCGCCCAGACCCAGCGCGACCAGGCCCTCGCCAATCGCGAGACCGCGCGCTCGCGCCTCGCCTACGCCAGCGTCATGGCCCCGCGCGACGGCGTCGTCATCGCGCGCGATGTCGAACGCGGCACGGTCGTCCAGCCCGGCCGCCGGCTGCTGCTGCTCGCGCCGGCCGGCGACACGCAACTGGTGGTGCAGATCGACGAGCGCAATCTGGGGCTGCTCGCCGTCGGCCAGCCCGCGCTCGCCTCCGCCGACGCCTTCGCCGACCGGCGCTTCGCCGCGCGCGTCGCGCATATCGGCGCCGCGGTCGACATCGCCCGCGCCTCGATCGAGGTGAAGCTGGTCGTGGCGGATCCGCCCGACTATCTGCGCCAGGACATGACCGTCTCGGTCGACATCGAGGTCGCGCGGCGCCCCGCCGCCCTCGTGCTGCCCATCGGCGCGGTGCGCGACCTGCGCGGCCCCGGTCCCTGGGTGATGGGGCTGCGCGACGGCCGCGCGGCGCGCTTGCCGGTCCGGCTCGGTCTGCGCGGCGACGGCGCGGTCGAGATCCTCGACGGGGTCGCGGAGGGAGACGTCGCGATACCGGCCGCCGCTGGCGCCGCGATCGGGCAGCGCATCCGTCCGATCGCGCGATGAACAGGCTGCTGCCCTTCGAATGGATCGCCGCCGTACGCTTCCTGCGCGAGGGGCGGCTGCAGACCTGGTTCATCGTCTGTGGCGTCGCGATCGGGGTCGGCGTGATCGTCTTCATGTCGGCGATGCTCGCGGGGCTGGAGCGCAATTTCCTGCGCCGGGTGCTGACGTCGCAGGCGCATATCCAGCTGCTGCCGCCGGAACAGACCGCCCGGCCCCTGCGCTTCGACGCCGGCGTCATCGCCGATCCGGTCGTGCAGCGGGCAGCGCAGCGTCTGGCATCGATCGACCAATGGCGGCGCATCGCCGACACGCTGCGCCACATGCCGGGGATCGACACGGTGTCGCCCACCGCGGGCGGCCCGGCGCTGGCGATCCGCGGCGAGGCCAGCCGTTCGGTGACGATGACGGGCATCGACCCGGAAACCTATTTCCGCATCGTGCGCGTGCCCGACTACGTCGTCGGCGGCGCGGCGCGGCTGACCAGCGAGGACGTCGTCGTCGGGATCGACCTGGCGCGCGACCTGGGCGCCGCCGTCGGCGACAAGATCGTCCTGCGCGCCGCGTCGGGCGCGACGCGGACGCTGACAGTCGCGGGCCTGCTGGATTTCGGCAACCGGGGCGCCAACCAGCGCACCGCCTTCGTCGCGCTGCGCACGGCCCAGTCGCTGCTGGCGCTGATCGGGGGTGTCACGACGATCGACATCGCCGTGGACGACATCTTCGCCGCGGAGGAGGTCGCCCGGCGGATCGCCGCGACGCACGACGTCAAGGCCGAGAGCTGGATCGCCACCAACGCGCAGTTCTTCGCGGCGATGCGCGCGCAGATCAACACCAACACGCTGATCCGCGTCTTCGTCGGCATGTCGGTGGCGTTCGGCATCGCCGCGGTGCTGGTGGTGTCGGTGATCCAGCGCTCCAAGGACATCGGGATCCTGCGCGCGATGGGCACGCGACGCGGCCAGATCCTGCGCATCTTTCTGGTCCAGGGCGGCCTGCTGGGCTTCGCGGGATCGCTGCTCGGCGCGGCGCTCGGCACCGCCGCGCTCGTCTGGTGGCACGCGCTCGCGCGCCAGGCCGACGGCAGCGAGCTGTTCCCGCTGGTGCTCGAGGCGCGGATGTTCGCCGTCACCGCGCTGCTCGCGACGGCGACGGGCGTGGCGGCGGCGGCTGCACCCGCGCTGCGCGCCGCGCGGCTCGACCCGGTGGAGGCGATCCGTGGCTGAGCACGTGCTGCGGCTGGAAAGGCTCAGCAAGTCCTATCGCGTCGGCACGCCCGCCCAGACGCTCGTCCTGCGCGACATCGACTTCGCGCTGCGCCACGGCGAATTCGTCGCGCTGATGGGGCCGTCCGGATCGGGCAAGAGCACGCTGCTCAACATCGTCGGCCTGCTCGACCGGCCGACTGGCGGACGGGTGCTGATCGACGGGGTCGACACCGGCACGCTCGACGAGCGCCGGCTGACGCGACTGCGCGGACGCAAGATCGGCTTCGTCTTCCAGAGCCATCTTCTGCTGTCCGCCTTCACCGCGCTGGAGAACGTGATGCTGCCTGCGGTGGCCGAGCGCGGCTTCGCATCCGACGCGATCGAGGAGCGCGCACGCGCGCTGCTGCATCGGGTGGGCCTTGAATCCGTCGCCGGAAATCTCGCGCCCCACATGTCCGGCGGCCAGCAGCAGCGCGTCGCGGTGGCCCGCGCGCTTGCGCTGTCGCCAGAGCTGGTCCTGGCCGACGAGCCGACCGGCAATCTCGACAGCCGCTCTGCCGACGAGGTGTTCGCGCTGATGCGCGCCATCAATCGCGACGAGGGCACCAGCTTCCTGCTGGTGACCCACAACATCGATCTGGCGCGTCGCTGCGACCGCATCGTGCGCGTCGTCGACGGACGCATCGCGGACGGGGAGACCTGACCTGCGGGGACCGCGGCGCGCGGCGCCTCGGTCGGCGCCGCCGCCGTCAGCCGGAGCGGTGACGCCTTT
>JBIKXN010000331.1:0-4672 GCA_044355765.1 Alphaproteobacteria bacterium | reverse complement strand
GCGCGTGGGGGAGGAAGCGCCAGGACGAGCGGCGTTGCGCGCGACGCCAGCCACCAAGGTGAAACGCGCTCTCGGATGCGCCCTGCGCTCAGCGGCGGCCGAACAGCTTCTCGATGTCGGCGCGGCCCAGCGCGACATAGGTCGGCCGGCCGTGGTTGCACTGGCCGGAATGCGGCGTCGCCTCCATGCGCCGCAGCAGGGCGTTCATCTCGTCCGCGTTGAGGCGACGCCCCGCGCGCACGCTGCCGTGGCAGGCCATGGTCGAACAGATGTCCGCAAGCCGCTCGTCGAGCGCCAGCGCGTCGCCATGCTCCTCGATCTCGTCGGCCAGATCGCGCACCAGTCCCGCGGCGTCGACCGCGCCGAGCAGCGCGGGCACCTCGCGCACCGCGATGGCGCCGCGTCCGAAGCCTTCGATCACAAGGCCGAGCCGCGCGAATTCGGCCGCGCGGGCGAGCAGCCGGTCGGCGCGCGCCTCGTCGAGTTCGACGATCTCCGGGATCAGCAGCAGTTGGCGCTTCACGCCCGCGCCGGCCAGATCGCCTTTGATGCGCTCGTAGACCAGCCGCTCATGCGCGGCGTGCTGGTCGACGATCACCATGCTGTCGCCGGCCTGGGCGACGATGTAGGTCTCGAACAACTGCGCGCGCGCGACGCCCAGCGGGAAAGACCCGGGTGCGGACGCGAGCGGATCGGCCATCGCCGCGGACGCCGCCGCCGCTGGCGGCAGCGCGGGATCTAGGGCACGCGCGGCCGGCGCGAATGCAGCGAGCGGCGCCTGGAAGGCGAAGGCAGACGCGGTCTCGCCGAACCCCGGCCGCGGCGGCGGCGGCGGCGGCGACGCGCCGGGCCGGAACGCGCCGAGCGCTTCCTGGCCCGGCGTCGTGGCGGCCCGGAAACCCGCCTGCGCCAGCGCATGCTTGAGCGCGCCGACCACGAGGCCGCGCACCAGCCCGGCGTCGCGGAAGCGCACCTCGGATTTCGCGGGATGGACGTTCACGTCGACCTCCGCCGCGGGCAGGTCGACGAAAAGCGCCACGACCGGGTGCCGGTCGCGCGCCAGGAAATCGGCATAGGCGGCGCGTACCGCGCCCGCCAGCAGCCGGTCGCGCACCGGCCGACCATTGACGAAAAGATACTGCATCTGCGCAGTCGCGCGATGGAAGGTCGGCAGGCTGGCATGGCCGCTCAGACGCACAGCGTCGCGCTCGGCGGCGATCGCCAGCGCGTTGTCGAAGAAGTCGCGATCGATGACGGCGGCCAGCCGCTCGAGCCGCGCCGCGTCGCCGCCGGACGTCAGCGCCGGCAGGCGCAGGGACTGGCGGCCATCGGCGATCACCGAAAAGGCGACCGCTGGGTTCGCCATCGCCAGGCGCTCGACGGCGTCGAGACACGCGTTGAGCTCGGCGCGGTCGCCCTTGAGGAACTTGAGCCGCGCGGGCGTGGCGAAGAACAGGTCGCGGATCTCGACCCGCGTGCCCGCGCCCTGCGCCGCCGGTTCGGGCGCGCGTTTCAGACCGCCCTCGACCGCGATGCTCCACGCGTCGCGCGCGCCGGCCGCGCGGCTGGTGATCGTCAGCCTGCCGACCGCGCCGATCGACGGCAGAGCCTCGCCGCGGAACCCGAAGCTGGAGATCGCAGCGAGATCGTCGGCGGGCAGCTTCGAGGTCGCATGGCGTTCGACGGCGAGGTCGAGTTCTTCGCGCCGCATGCCGCAGCCGTCGTCGGCGACGACGATCGCGGCCTTGCCCGCCTCGGCGAGCGTGACGTCTATCCGTCGCGCACCGGCGTCGAGCGCGTTCTCGACGATCTCCTTGAGCGCGGCGGCCGGCCGCTCGATGACCTCGCCCGCCGCGATCCGGTTGACGAGCGTGTCCGGCAGCCGGCGGATCACGCGCCCTCTCAGCCGCCGTCGCCGGCGACGCCGGCGGGCCGGCCCACGATCACCGTCAGCAACCCGGGTCCGCCGAAGAGTCGGCGCGCGACACGGCGCGCGTCGTCGAGCGTGACCGCCGCGATCAGCGCGTCGCGGCGCTGCAGATAGTCGATGCCGAGCCCATCGTATTGCAGCGACACCAGAAGCCGCGCGACGGCGGCGCTGGAGTCGAGCGTCAGCGGAAACGATCCGGTGAGGAAGGATTTCGCATCGGCCAGTTCCGCCTCGGTCGGGCCGTCCTGCGCCATGCGACGCCACTCCGCCTCGACCAGGGCCAGCGCTTCGGCGGCGCGCGCGTTGTCGGTCGAATAGCTGCCGACGACGGCCGCGCCGCGGTCGAGCGCAACCAGGGAGGTCGACACGCCGTAGGTCAGGCCGCGCCTCTCGCGCAGCTCCGTCATCAGGCGCGAGTTGAAGCCGCCGCCGCCGAGCACGTAGTTGACGATCAGGCCTGCGAACCAGTCGGGATCGTCGCGCTTCAGCCCGGGCGCGCCGAACATCTTGAGCGACTGGGGCACGTCGCGCGGGATGACGACGGTTCGCGGTCCGGGGTTCGTGACGGCGACTTCCGGTACCGCGACGGGCGCCGACGCGGCGGGCAGCCCCCCGAATACGCGGTCGAGCAGGGGCGCCAGCTCGGCGGGCGCGATGTTGCCCACGACGCCGACGACGAGATTGTCGCGCGCCAGCCGCGCGGCGACGAAACCGCGGAGATCCTCGGCCCGCGCAGCCCGCGTGCCGGCGATTTCAGCCTCGAGCGCGGCCGCATAGGGATGGGCGCCGTAGGCGCGCGTCTGGAACGCACGCCGCAGCAGGGCGCGCGGATCTTCGCTCTCGCGCGCGAAGCCGGCGAGAATCCGGGCGCGCACGCGCTCGACGGCCGGCGGATCGAAGCGCGGCTCGGTCAGCGCCAGGCGCAGCAGTTCGACGCCGCGGTCGCGATGCACATCCAGCACCCGCATGCCGCCCTGAATGCTGTCGGCGCCGATGGAGATGTCGAGCCCGATGGCCCTTTCCTCGAGCGCGCGGGCGAAGGCCGTGGCCTCGAGGTCGCCCGCGCCCTCGTCGAGCAGGTCGATCGCCAGGCGCCCGACGCCCGCGCGGTCGGCGGGCTCGCTGGCGCTGCCGCCGCGGAAGCGGAACTGCAGCGCGACCAGCGGCAAAGTGGTGTCGCGGACCAGCCAGGCGACGATGCCTCCCGGCGAGACGACCCGCGCGATCTCCACCGCGCCGGCCGGCAGGGCCGCGACGAGCAGGGCGAGGAGCGCGAAAAGCGGCGCGAGACGGCGCGGCATCATGGCGCGGCTCCCGGTAGCAGCAGGCCGGTCACGCTACGCTCGGCGCGCAGCACCGCGCGCGCCGCCGCGTCGACTGCGGGCGCGGTCACCGCCGCGATCCGCGCGGGCCAGGATTCTATGTCCTCGATCGTGGCGCCGGTCATGAGCTCGCTGCCGATGGCGCGCGGCGCCATGCCCAGCGAATCGCGCGCCAGCACCGCGGCGTCGCGCATGCGCGACTGGGCCCGCGCCACGTCGGCAGGCGGCGTCGCGTCGCCCAGGATCGCCGCGATCTCCTCGTCGAGTGCCGCCTCCAGCGCCTCCACCGTCACGCCGGGCCTGGGGCTGGCGAAGAGCGAGAACACCGCGAGGTCGAAGGCGTCTGGATCGTAGCTGGCGCCGGCGGAGATCGCGACCTGGCGCTCGATCACCAGCGCGCGGTAGAGCCGGCCGCTCTGGCCCCCGACGATGTCGGCGAAGACCTGCAGCGGATAGGCGTGCTCGCTCGCGCCCCGCCGCGCGCTGGGCGCCAGATAGAGCCGCGTCAGCGAGGGCTGGCGCACGCGCTCGTCCCTGAGGACGACGCGGCGCGCGGCGAGCGGCGGCGGCTCGGCCGGACGCACGCGCGCCGGTACCGCGCGCGCCGGGATGGGGCCGTAATGCGTTTCGGCGAGCGCGCGCACCTCGTCGGCGCCGACATCGCCTGCGACCACGAGCACCGCGTTGTTGGGCGCGTACCACGCGCGGTACCAGGCAAGCGCGTCCTCGCGGGTGAGGCCGCGGATCTCGTGCTCCCAGCCGATGATCGGCCGGCCATAGGGATGGTTGAGGAAGAGCGCCGCGGCCATCTGCTCGCGCAGCCGCGCCGAGGGGACGTTGTCGACGACCTGCCGACGCTCCTCGAGGACGACGTCGCGCTCGGTGACCACGACCTCCTCGGACAGGCGCAGCCCGGTCATCCGGTCGGCCTCCAGGCGCATGACGAGGCCCAGGCGATCGCGCGCGACCGTCTGGAAGTAGCCGGTGTAGTCCCAACTCGTGAAGGCGTTGTCGCGCCCGCCCTGGCGCGCGACGATGCGCGAGAATTCGCCGGGCGCGACCGTCTCCGTGCCCTTGAACATCAGATGCTCGAGGAAATGCGCGATCCCCGACTTGCCGGGTGGTTCGTCGGCGGCGCCCGCCCGGTACCACACCATATGGGTGACGATCGGCGCGCGCCGGTTCTCGACCACCACCACCTGCAGGCCGTTCGCGAGGCTGAAGCTGGCGGGATGGAAGACCTGGCCGCGCGCGGCCGCCGCAGCGAGCGCCAGCAGCGCGCCGCACAGCAGCACCAGGGCGATACGCGCGGATGATCCCGGCGCGCTTCGCGTGAGCGCGGATCGGACGCGCGACGGGCGCGCGACGGGCGCGGCTGGGCTCAGAAGATACCCTCGAGCAGGCCGCGCTGGCGGCGGCG
>JBIKXN010000330.1:0-4679 GCA_044355765.1 Alphaproteobacteria bacterium | reverse complement strand
GCTCAACGCGCTCATCGCCGAGATCGACGCCGGACGCGGCGCGCGCAACCTGTCGAGCGCCCTGCGGGTCCACGCCCTGCTCTGCGCGCGCCGGCACGGCAGCCGCGGCTGAGCCGGCGCATGCGCATGCGCCCCGACGCTCGCCAGCGAAGTGGTGCCCGCCGCGCGGCGCGGCGCTAGACTCGGCACGGCGCACGCGGAAGGACGGGTGGAGGAGCAGGCGACACGATGGACCTTGGACGCTACGACTACATAGTGGTCGGGGCCGGATCGGCCGGATGCCTGCTGGCGAACCGGCTCTCGGCAGATCCGACGACCTCCGTGCTGCTGCTGGAGGCGGGCGGCCGCGACACCTATCCGTGGATCCATATCCCGATCGGCTATCTCTACACGATGAACAATCCGCGCACGGATTGGCGTTTCCGCACGGAAGCCGAGCCGGGCCTAAACGGGCGCGCGCTCAACTATCCGCGCGGCAAGGTTCTGGGCGGCTGCTCGGCGATCAACGGCATGATTTACATGCGCGGCCAGGCGGCCGACTACGACCATTGGCGCCAGATGGGGCTCGCCGGCTGGGGCTGGGACGACGTCCTTCCCTTCTTCAAGCGCCATGAGGATTTCCATGCCGGCGCCGACGACATGCACGGCGCGGGTGGGGAATGGCGGATCGAGCCGCCGCGGATCTCCTGGGAGATACTCGACGCCTTTCGCGACGCGGCGGCGGAGGTCGGGATACCCAAGATCGACGACTTCAATCGCGGCGACAATCTCGGCTCCGCCTATTTCCACGTGAACCAGCGGCGCGGCATACGCTGGACTGCGGCGAAGGCCTTCCTGCGACCCGCGCGCGGCCGGCGCAATCTGCGCGTCGTCACCGGCGCGCAGGCGCGCCGCGTCCTGATGGAGGGGCGACGCGCGATCGGGGTGGAATTCGCCCATGGCGACGGCGTCGCGCGGGCGGCGGCGGCGCGCGAGGTGGTGCTGGCGGCGGGCGCCATCGGGTCGCCGCATCTTCTGCTGCTGTCGGGGATAGGTCCCGCCGCCGCGCTCGCCGCCCATGGCATCGCGACCGTCCTCGACCTCCCCGGGGTCGGCGCCGACCTGCAGGACCATCTGCAACTGCGCTGCATCTTCAAGGTCGCGAACGCCAAGACCCTCAACCAGACCGCCAACAGCCTGCTGGGCCGACTGCGCATGGGGCTCGACTATGCGCTGTTCCGTCGCGGCCCGATGACCATGGCGCCGTCGACGCTGGGCGCCTTCGCGCGCAGCGATCCCGCGATGGCCACCGCCAATCTCGAATACCATGTCCAGCCGCTGAGCCTCGACCGCTTCGGCGAGCCGCTCCACGAATTTCCGGCGATCACCACGTCGGTGTGCAATCTGCGCCCGACCAGCCGGGGCAGCGTCGGCCTGCGCAGCGCCGATCCCGCGGACCCGCCGACGATCAGGCCGAACTATCTCGCCACGCCTGAAGACCGCCGCGTCGCCGCGGACGCCATCCGCCTGACGCGGCGCATCATGGGCACGCGCGCCATGGCCGGTTTCTCGCCGCGCGAGCACCTGCCCGGCGACGTCGTCGACGGCGACGAGGCGCTGGCGCGCGCGGCCGGCGACATCGGCACGACGATCTTCCATCCCGTCGGCACGTGCCGGATGGGGATCGACGGCGATCGGATGGCGGTGCTCGACGCGCAGCTGCGGGTACGCGGGATCGGCGCGTTGCGCGTGGTCGATGCCTCCGCGATGCCCAGGATCACCTCGGGCAACACCGCGGCGCCGACCATGATGATCGCCGAGAAGGGCGCCGCGGCGATCCGCGGGACCTGACGCACCGACGCTGCAAGCTGCATTCCTCTCGACGCGGTGCCGCGCGCGGGCGCAAGCTCGGCCGCCGCAACCGGGGGGAGGACGCGCCATGCGGGTCCTGCTGGTCGAAGACAATGCGCGGCTGCGCGCCCTGACCCAGCGCCAGCTCCGCGACGCCGGTTTCGCCGTCGACGCCGTCGGCGAACGCGCCGACGCGGAAGCCGCCGTCCGGGTTGAGAGCTACGACGTCATCGTCCTCGATCTCGGGCTGCCCGACGGCGATGGCGGGGAGTTCCTGCGGGCGCTGCGCGCCGCCGGCCGGGCGATCCCGGTGCTGGTGCTTACGGCCCGCGACGGGCTCGACGACCGGGTGACGCATCTCGACTGGGGCGCCGACGACTACATGGTGAAGCCTTTCGCGGCGGCCGAACTCTCGGCGCGGCTGCGCGCCCTGCTGCGCCGGCCGGGACAGACGCTGGGCGGAAAGCTGACGCTGGGCGATCTCGCCTACGACGTCTCGGCCCGAACCGCGGAGGTGGGTGGGCGCGGTCTTCCGCTGTCGCGGCGCGAGCTCGCACTGCTCGACCTGTTCCTGCGCCGCCCGGCGCGCGTAGTCGCGAAGGGGGACATCGAAAGCGCCATCTACGCCTTCGACGACGACGTCTCCGCCAACACGATCGAGGTGCTCGTCCACCGGCTGCGTCGGCGCCTTGCCGAGGCCGGCAGCCGCGTGACGCTCGAGACGCTGCGCGGGATCGGCTACGTGATGCGGGATCCTGCGGCGTGAGGGACAGGCCGCACAGCCTGCTGGGGGTGATCGCGGTGCGGATGCTGACCGTGACCGCGATCTGGCTGGCGCTGATGCTGGCCTTCGTGCAGAGCGAGGTCGAACGCAACGCCGCCGCGCTGCGCTCCCAGACGCTGGAGAGGACCGCGCGGCTGCTCGCCGCCAATGTCACGCGCGCCGACGACGGCCTGCGATTCACCCCTTCGCCGGGCGAACTGCCGGCAGGATATCTCTATGCCGTGCGAGATGCGGGTGGGCGGCTCGTCGCCGCGAGCGAGGATCTCGCCGCCGCGCTCGTCTTTCCGGCCGCAGTCGCGCCGCCGGCGCTGCTCGACCCGTATCAGACGCCACCCCTGCCCCGCGACGCCCGCAGCGCGCTGGTGACGCTGCCCGACGGACGGTCTTCCCTCGCGGTCGAACTGGCGCTGCGCGGCGTCGCGGGTGGCGGCACGGTGGTCGTCGCCGAGGACGAAACCACGCCGGGCTTCCTGCTGGATGCGCTGGTCGACCAGTTCTTCGCGCGGGTCGGCTGGCTGCTGATCCCCGGGGTCGGGCTGCTCGTCGCGGTATCGCTGTTGTCGATCCGCGCCGAGCTTCGGCCGATAGAGCATGTCGCTGCGGCCGCCGAGGCGATCGGGCCCCACAGCTCGGGCGTGCGCCTGCCCGACCGGTTCGTGCCGCGCGAGATCCTTCCGCTGATCGACACGGTCAATCGCGGCCTGGAGCGGCTCGAACGCACGCTGGCGGCGCAGCGCGCGTTCACCGCCGACGCGGCGCACGAACTGAAGACGCCGCTGGCGGTGATGCGCGCGCAGATCGACGCCATGCGCCAGGACGAGGACATCGCCGCGCTGCGCGAGGACGTCGAGCGCATGTCGCGGCTGGTGTCGCAGATGCTGCGCCTCGCCGAGGCCGACCAGCTCGCCGTTCCGCCCGAAGCGCGCGCCGATCTGTCGGCGCTGGCGCGCGAGGTGACGGCCGGGCTGGCGCCGCTGGCCCTGGCGCGCGGCCGCTCCCTGACCCTCGATGGCGCGGAGGAGCCGGTCTGGGTCCGCGGCCTCGGGCCTTCCCTCGCCCAGGCGATCCGCAATCTGGTCGAAAACGCGCTCAAGCATACGCCGGCCGGCACGCGGGTCGAACTGCACGTTACGCCAACCGGCGCGCTGCTGGTGCGCGACCACGGGCCAGGCGTTCCCGAAACCGAGCGCGCCCATGTGTTCAAGCGCTTCTGGCGCAAGGACCGCGGCGACGGGGACGGCGCCGGACTCGGGCTCGCCATCGCGGCCAAGATCGTCGAGGCCCATGGCGGCCATGTTTCGCTCGCCGACGCCCCCGGCGGCGGGGCCATATTCGCCATCGACCTGCTGCGCGCAGCGCAGCCAGCCCGGACCGCCGAGGGAGAGCACGCATGATCGACGCCTACGCGCCATCGCAGATCGCCTTGCGGATCGAGGAGGGCGGCGTGCGCAAGGCCGCGCTGCCGCTGCGCCAGACGGCCGTGCTCGGCGCGCTTGGCGGCGCCTTCATCGCCTTCGGCGCGATGGCCTACACGCTGGCGGTCACCGGCAGCACGCTCGGCTTCGGGCCGACGCGGCTGCTCGGCGGGGCGGCCTTCGCGCTCGGTCTGATCCTGGTGCTGATCGCGGGCGCGGAACTGTTTACGGGCAATACGCTGATCGTCATGGCCTGGGCCGAGGGCAAGGTGAGCGGCGCGGCGCTCGCGCGCAACTGGACGATCGTCTACCTCGCCAACGCCGCCGGCGCCTTCGGGGCGGTGGCCCTGGTGCATCTCTCGGGCGTACTGGCGCTCGACGGCGGCGGCGTCGGCCGCAGCGCCGCCGCCATCGCCGCGGCGAAGCTGGCGCTGTCGCCGTCCGAGGCTTTCTTCCGCGGCATATTGTGCAACGCGCTGGTCTGCCTCGCGGTGTGGCTCTCCTTCGCCACCACCGACGTCGCCGGACGGATCCTCGCCATCGTCTTCCCGGTCGCCGCCTTCGTCGCGCTCGGCTTCGAGCATTCGGTGGCGAACATGTACATCCTGCCGATCGGCGATCTCGCCGCCGGACGCCTGCCGGATGCGATG
>JBIKXN010000329.1:0-4698 GCA_044355765.1 Alphaproteobacteria bacterium | reverse complement strand
CGAGCTTGCCCGTGTGCGCGCGGCCGCGGCGATCCCGATGATCGTCCAGGTCGACGATCCCACGCGGCGGCCGCTGCCGGTCGCGCAGGCCCGGCGGCTCGGTTTCGAGATCGCGCTCTACGGCGTCACGCTGGTCTTCGCCGCGGCCGCGGCGTTCCGCGCGGCCATGGCCGACATGTCGGCCGGCCGTCCGGTGTCGGCGCGCCGACGCGTCGCTCCGGCGGAGATGGCCTCGATCGTCGGGGTCGGCGAATACGAGGCGCTCGACGCGGCACTCGACGCAAAGGGCCCGCTCACAGGGACCTTGCGCAGCCGTCGGCGCGGGGCGCGTGCCGGCGGACGCGCCTGAACGGATGGCGGCGGGGGACGGTGCCTGCCCCGCTGGGTCGCCGGGTCGATGGACATGCGCGGCTCAGGCGGCCCCGGCCTCGCGGCGCCAGGCTCGCGCGGGAGGGGAGGCGTCGGACAGGCTGCGGTCGCATCACTCCGCGGCCGCCTTGAACGGGCTGTGGGCGCCGAGCTCGGCCATCGCCCCTTCGATCGCCGGCGTCTCGCGGCGCAGGAAGTCGTCGACCGCGGCGCGGAATCCGCGGTCGCGGAGCCAGTGCGCGCTGCGCGTGGCGACGGGCAGATAGCCGCGCTGCAGCTTGTGCTCGCCCTGGGCGCCGGCTTCGACCCGGGAAAGACCGCGGCCGATCGCGAAGTCGAGCGCGCGATAGTAGCAGGCCTCGAAATGCAGATGCTTGAACGCCTCGCGCGCACCCCAGTTGCGCCCGTAGAGCGCATCTTCGCCGAGCATGTTGAGCGCGCCGGCCACCCATTCCCCCTCGTGCCGCGCCAGCACGAGTACGACGCGCTCGCGCAGCGTTTCGTGCAGCCGGTCGAAGAAGGCGCGGTTCAGGTAGGGGTGGCCCCATTTGCGGTCCGAGGTGGACAGGTAGAATTCGAAGAACGCGTCCCAATGCGACGGCTCCAGCGCGTCGCCGGTCAGCGTCACCAGTTCGATTCCGGCCGCCGCCACCTCCCGCCGCTCCTTTCGGATCGCCTTGCGCTTGCCGTGGTTGAGCGCGGCCAGGAAGGCCTCGAAATCGGCGTAGCCGCGGTTCTGCCAGTGGAACTGGAAGCCGGTGCGGATCGCCAGGCCGGCGGCCGCGAAGGCGACGACGTCGTCGGGGATGCAGAACGTGGCGTGAAGCGACGAGACGCCGTCGGCGATCGCCCGCGCCACCAGCCCGCGGGCGAAGGCGGCGCGCAGGGCGGCGTCTGCCGGGTCGCGCAGCAACAGCCGCGGTCCAGGGACGGGCGTGAACGGGACCGCCAGCTGCAGCTTCGGGTAATATCGGCCGCCAGCCCGCGCATACGCGTCGGCCCAGCCGTGGTCGAACACGTACTCGCCGTAGGAATGCGTCTTCAGATAGAGGGGCGCACAGGCGACCAGTTCGCCTCCGGGGTCTTGCAGCACGGCGTGCCGCGGGATCCAGCCGGTCCGCTCGCCCACCGATCCCGAGTCCTCGAGCGCGGTGAGGAACGCATGGCCGACGAAGGGATTGGCCGCGCCGGCGCAGCGATCCCAATCGCGCGCCGGGATGCGGGCGATCGAGTCGACGACCGCGACCGCCGCGTCGCCGCTCATCGCCGCACCGCCGTCATTCGATCTCGAAGACGCCCTCGACCTCGGCGGCGACCCCGAGCGGCAGCGAGCCCATGCCCACGGCCGAACGCGCGTGACGCCCGGCGTCGCCGAACACCTGCACCACCAGGTCGGAGGCGCCGTTGATCACCTTGGGGTGATCGGCAAAATCCGGGGTCGCGTTGACGAAGCCCACGATCTTGACGCAGCGCCGGACGCGGTCGAGGTCGCCGTCGCAGGCCCGCCGCAGCGCCGCGAGGACGTTGACCGCGCAGAGCCGGGCGGCCTGGTAACCTTCGTCGATGCCGAAATCGCGCCCGAGCTTGCCGATGAAGGTCAGCTTGCCGGCGGCGTCGAACGTCACCTGGCCTGCGGTGAAGACGAGGTTGCCGGTGCGGACGAACGGCACGTAGTTGGCGGCGGGCGGCGCCGGGTTGGGAATCTCGATCCCGAGTTCCGCGAGACGTGCGTCGATCCTGCCGGCCATGTCCATTTCTCCTCTCGATTGGGCGCGGACCATAGCCGCACCCCCGGCGCTCTGCCACAGTGTAGCCATGCCGACCATGGAAGCTTCTCCGATGGGTGTCCGCCGCCGCGCCGCGATCCTGGGGTCTCTCGCAGCTTGCGTCTTCGCTGCCGGACCGCGCGGGACCGCGCGCGCGCAGACCGCTGGCGCCGCCGCCGACATCTTCGCCCTCAAGGTCGATTACAGCGCCACCAGCGTCGTCGGCGACGGCGGGGCGCGCGGGCGGCTGTGGCGTTCTGGGCGCGCGCTGCGCCACGAAGGCGGCGCAGGCGGGCAGGGGCATGTCCTGATCGTGCGCCTGGACCGCAATATCGGCTGGCTGGCGCTCGCCGACATGGGCATGGCGATCGAGAGCGACCTCTCCGCGCTCGACCTGCCGCTGCAGGTCCTCGACGGCAACGGCGGCGGGGGCATGATCCAGATCCGCGAGGGGCGCGAGAGGGTGAACGGCCTCGACACGACCCGGGTCTGGGTCGAGCGCAGCGCCGGGTCGGGCAGCGGGTTCAGCGGCCGGGTCTGGGTCACCGATCAGGGCGTCATCGCGCGCCTGGACGGCGAGGGCGACAGCCGCGGCCGGCGCGGCCGGACGGTGATGAATTTCGGCGACGTACGAATCGGCCCGGTCGATCCTGGACTGTTCGAGCTTCCATCCGGTCTGCGCGTCGTCAAGCTGCGCGGCGCCGATGCCGCTGCGATGCTGGAAAGCCTCGAGGCCATGCGCCGCCTGGGTCGCCGCGCGCCGTGACGTGGCCGCGCTGCGGCCGTCAATGGCTGTGGAGCACCAGAACGATCCCGGCGATCAGCGCCGCTACCCCCAGGATCTCGAAGCGCGAGGCGCGTTCGCCGAACGCGAAGCGCCCGACCAGGAAGGTAAGGACGAGCTCGAACAGCCCCAGCGTGCGGACATAGGCGGCGACCTGGATGGTGAAGGCGGTGAACCAGCAGATCGAGCCCAGCGTCCCGGTCAGCCCCACCAGCGTGCCCGGTCGCCAGGCGCGCGCAACCGCATCGAGCTGACCGGGTTCGCGCGCCGCGAGCCAGAGCCCGAGCAGAAGCGTCTGAAGCGTCTGCGCCCAGGCGAGCGTGTAGCCGGCGCTCATCACGAACGACTCGTGGCCGAGCCCGATCGACGCCGCCCGAAAGGCCACCGCGGAAATCGCGAACAGCCCGCCCGACGCCAGTCCCAGCAGCGCCGCGATGTCCGTCCACCCCGTCAGCAGGTCGCGCCAGGGCGCGTCGCTGCGTCTCAGGCTGATCAGCATGACCCCGATCGTCGCGAGGGCGATCGCCGCGATGCCGCCCGCGGTCAGGGCGATGCCGAGGAAGGCGGCCTCGAACAGGGCCGCCTGGACCACTTCGGTCTTCGAATAGGCGATGCCCGCCGCGAAGTTGCGCCGCGTCATCGCTTCGATCAGCAGCGACGTGGCGAGTATCTGGCTGACGCCGCCGAGCAGCACCCAGCCGAAGAAACTCGCATCGGGCTCCGGCCAGGCGAGGCCGATCCCGCCATGCAGAAACAGGGCGTAGCCCAGCGCGAAGGGCAGGCCGAAGGCGTAGCGGGTGAAGTTGGCTCCGTTCGTTGAGAGCCGGCCCTTCAGGTGCCGCTGCAGTGCCGTCCGCAGGTTCTGCGACACCGCCGCGGCGAGCGTGATAGGGATCCAGAGCCAGGTCATGGCGGGGCGCCGACGGCGTGCCGCGGCACCAAACGAAACGGGCCCCGCTTCGCAGCGAGGCCCTGTCCCGAACCTGCGCGCGTATGCAGGCTCAACTGCAGCCGGTGGTGGTGCCGCAGTCGATGCACTTCATGCACGTGCCGTTGCGCACCATCTTCATCGATCCGCACTCGCCGCAGGAATCGCCGGTGAAGCCCAGGATCCGCGCCTCCCGGATACGCGTCGCCGCGTCGGCCATCGGCGCGGCCGCCACGGCGAGGGCGGTCGCCCCGCCGGCTTCGACTGCGGCGATGGCGAAGCCGATCGGCTGGCGCGGGTCGTCGACGGCCAAGTCGGTCGCCGCCTGCTGCGCGTCGCCGGTCTCGAGCGCGCCGCGGGCGGTCGCCCCGCGCTGGCCGTTGTCGAGCACGCGGAAACGCTGGCGCACGAAGCCGGTCGAGGCGACGCGCTTCAGGCTGTCGAGCGCCGAAGACGCGGCGGCGGTGCCGGTCGCGGGCAGCGTCGAATCGCCCGGACCCTTGCCGGTCGTGTCCGGCGCCAGATCGTCCGTGTGCACATGCGCGAGATCGTCGCGGCCGAGATAGCTGATCGCGAGTTCGCGGAAGACGTAGTCGAGGATCGACGTGGCGTTCTTGATCGTGTCGTTCCCCTGGACGACGCCGTTGGGCTCGAAGCGGGTGAAAGTGAAGGCCTCCACGAATTCCTCGAGCGGCACGCCGTATTGCAGGCCGATCGACACCGCGATCGCGAAATTGTTAATCAGAGACCGGAAGGCGGCGCCCTCCTTGTGCATGTCGATGAAGATCTCGCCGATGCGGCCGTCCTCGTACTCGCCGGTGCGCAGGTAGACCTTGTGGCCGCCCACGTTG
>JBIKXN010000201.1:0-6681 GCA_044355765.1 Alphaproteobacteria bacterium | reverse complement strand
TGCGGGCGCGGTCGCCCGAGTGGGTCGCGTTGCCGCTCCAGGCGATGCCGATCACCGGGCGCCGGTCGCCGCCGAGCGCATCTGCCCAGGCCGCCCGCGCCGCCGGGGGCGCGCGCAGATAGGGAACCCTGGACGGGATCGTCTCCAGCCGCGTTGCGAAGGCGAGCGGCAGGCTCATCAGCGGGCAGTGAAGATCGAAATGGGCATCCGCCAGCGCCGCGCCGGTCGCGGCGACGCCGGTGACCCCGTCGACCCCCGCGAAAAGACGCACGAGCGGCGCCGCGACCTCGAGGACGACCCGCGCGCCGCGCGCGGCGACCAGCGGTGCGTAGCGCACGAACTGGATCTGGTCGCCGAAACCCTGCTCGCCGCTCAGCAGCAGCGTACGCCCCGCCGGGTCCTCGGCCCCGCGCCATTCGGGACGCGCCGTCCTGCGATACGGCTCGGCGCCAGCCCGCAGCCAGCGATCTTCGTGCAGGCGCCAGCCGCGTTCCAGATCGCCCGCCGCCAGCGTCGCCAGCGCAAGGTTGTTCCGCGCCCGGCCATCGGCGGGATCGCAGGCCACCGCGCGCGCATAGGCCTCGCGCGCCTCGTCGAGCCGGCCCAGCCGCCGCAGCGCAAGCCCGAGCGTGCAGAGACCGACCGACCAGTCGGGCCGCAGCGCCACCGCGCGCCGCGCGCTGTCCAGCGCCGCGTCGAGCCGCCCGCGCCGCACCAGCAGAAGGCCGCGATTGCTGTGCGCCTCGGCGGAGCCGGGATCCAGGGCCAGCGCGCGCTCGAGGCTGTCCAGCGCCGCATCCTCGCGCGCCAGCGCGATCAGCGCCGCGCCGCGATTGCTCCACGCGCCGGCATCGTCCGGTCGCGCCGTCACCGCGGCGTCGAATTCGGCCAGCGCGTCCTGCGCCCGGCCGGCCTGCATCAGCGCGACGCCGCGGTCCGGCGCCGCCGGCACGGTCGCGCGCGCCGCGATCCAGGTCGCGAGATCGCGCCCGAGCCGCGTCAGCGCGCCGTCCCAGTCGCCGCGCCGGTCCTGTCGATAGAGCCGCGCGGTGGGATACCAAGGGCTGTCGCTGCGATCCGTCAGCCACCGCCAGTCGGCGGCGAAGGGCAGCAGGATCCAGAGCGGACGGCCCAGCGCGCCCGCCAGATGCGCGACCGAGGTGTCGACGCTGACGACCAGGTCGCAGAGCGCGCAGAGCGCCGCGGTGTCGGCGAAGTCGCGCAGCTCGTCGCCGAAATGGCGCAGCGTCCCGATCCGCGCGAAAGCGTCGCGGTCCTCCGCGCGCAGCTCGCGCTGCAGGCTGATCCACTCCGCCCCGTCGCCGAACAGCGACGCCAGCCGCGCGAGGGCGACGCTGCGGTTGCGGTCGTTGCGATGGCTGGTCGAGCCGCTCCACGCGATGCCGATGCGCGGACGACCGCCGGCATCGCCCAGCCGCCCGCGCCAGCGCTCGAGCACCTGCACCGGCGGCGCCAGATAGGGCACTCGCGCCGGGATGTCGGCGAGCCCCGTGTCGAACGCGAGCGGCAGGCTCAGCAGCGGGCAATGCAGGTCGAAATCCCGGTCCGAGAAGCCCGCCTCGGCGGACGCGACCGCCGCCACCCCCTCCAGCCCCTGCACGAGGCGCAGCAGCGCCGGCTCGACCTCGAGCAGCACGCGCGCGCCCAGCGCCGTGACCAGCGGCGCGTAGCGCAGGAACTGCAGCTGGTCGCCGAAGCCCTGCTCGCCCCAGAGCAGCACGGTACGGCCGGCGATCGGCGTATCGCCACGCCATGGCGGGCGGGCGCTCGCGCGCGGCGCGCGGACCGTTCCGGCCTGCCAGCGGAACTCGTAGTCGCGCCAGCCCTCGCCGAGGCGTCCGGCGGAGAGCAGCGCGAGCGCGCGGTTCCAGCGCGCCTCGGCGTTGGCGGGGTCGAGGGCGATCGCGCGCTCGAAGCCCTCCAGCCCTTCGGCGAGCCGGCCATCGGCGAGCAGCGTCACGCTGCGGATGCTGTGCGAGCCGCTGTCGCCTGGGTCCAGCGCCAGGGCGCGGTCGATGGCCTCCAGCGCCGCGTCGACGTCGCCCAGTTGTTCCAGCGCCGCGCCGAGATTCTTCCAGGGGGCCGCGCGCTGCGGCGCCGCGGCGATCGCCGCGCGATAGAAAGGGATCGAGAGCGCGGGACGTCCCTGCAGCTGCAGCACCACGCCGAGCCCATGGTTGCATTCGGTGTCGTCCGGCGCGAGCGCCAGCGCGTCGCGATAGCTGGCCTCGGCCGCGTCGAGCCGACCGAGCTCGCGCAGCGCGGCGCCGAGCTGGCGCCGCGACAGCCAGTCGCGGGGCGACAGCCGCGCCGCCTCGGCGAGGCTCGCGGCACCGCCCTCGCGATCGCCGGCCGGCAGCTGCAGCGCCGCGAGATTGCGCCATGCCTCGGGATCCGAGGGCAGCAGCGCGACCGCACGCCGCGCCGCCGCCAGCGCCTCGTCCTTGCGCCCCAGCATGCCCAGGCTGGCGGCCAGGATCTTCCACGCGGCGCCATCGGCCGGGACCGCATCGGCGCGCGCGCGCGTCGCCGCCTCCGCCGCCGCGTAGTCCCCGGCGGCGAACAGGCGGATCGCGTCGGCGAGCGCGGCCCGCGACGCCTGCGTTGCTCCCTGACCTGACCCGCTCATCCCGCCACCTGCGCGACGCTTCCGCAATGCTGCACTGCGCCCGGGATCCTAGCGATCCCGCGGCGAAGGCGGTATCGCGGCGCGCGAGCGCGCGCGCATCTCGCTCCGATCCCGCCAGAGCGCGTACCGCTTTGCCGGCCAGTGTCGCGCGCCACGCAGCTCGCCCGGGCGCCTCCTCCCCTGCGCGCATGCGCGCCGCGCGCGCTGGCGATGTCGGCGAATCCCTCTCCGTTTCCGGACGGCCGGAAACTCCGCTAGCCTGTCGTCCCTTCGTCAACCACGCATGTGCACGCCATGACCTCGCCCGGCTTCACCACCCGTCCCGAAATCGCCGGCACCTTTGGCGTCGTCGCCTCGACGCACTGGATCGCCAGCCAGGTGGGCATGGCCGTACTCGAAAAGGGCGGCAACGCCTTCGATGCCGCGGTCGCCGCGGGCTTCGTCCTGCAGGTGGTCGAGCCGCACATGAACGGGCTGGGCGGCGATGCGGTGATCCTGGTCAAGCCGGCCGGCGACGCGGTGCCGATCGCGATCTGCGGCCAGGGCCCGGCACCCGCCGGCGCGACGCTGGCGCATTACCGCGCGCTCGGCATCGACACGATCCCCGGCAACGGGCTGCTGGCCGCCTGCGTGCCCGGCGCCTTCGACGCCTGGATGACGATGCTGCGCGACCACGGCACGCTGACCCTGGCCGAGGCGCTGCAGCCGGCCATCGTCTATGCCGCCGAAGGCCATCCGCTCTGCGCCGGCGCCGCGGGCGCGATCGCCGGCGTGGCCGATTTCTTCGCCCGCGAATGGCCGAGCTCCGCGGCGCTCTGGCTGCCCGGCGGCGCCGCGCCCAGACCCGGCGCGATCCACCGCAATCCCGATCTGGCCAAGACGCTGACCCGGCTGGTGCGCCTGGGCGCCCAGGCCGGCCCCGACCGCGAGGCCCAGATCGACGCCGCGCGCCGCGCCTACTACGCCGGCTTCGTCGCCGAGACGATCGAGGCCTTCGCGACGCGCACCGATGTGCTCGACGCCACCGGCCGCCGCCATCGCGGCGTGCTGCGCGCCGCCGACATGTCGGCCTGGCAGGCCGCCAGCGAGCCCTGCGCCAGCGTCTCCTATCGCGGCTGGGATGTCTTCAAGGCCGGCCCCTGGAGCCAGGGCCCGGTGATGCTGCAGGCCCTCAAGCTGCTCGAGGGTTTCGACATCGGCGCGATGGACACGCTGGGTCCGGACTTCGTGCATACGCTGGTGGAGGCCAAGAAGCTCGCCTATGCCGATCGCGAGGCCTGGTATGGCGAACCCGAAGACGGCGACGTGCCGCTGGCGGCGCTGCTCTCCGACACCTACGCCGCGCAGCGCCGCGCGCTGATCGGCGGCAGCGCCTCGCGCGAGATGCGCCCCGGCGCGCCGGATGGCCGCGCCCCCGCCTTCCCCGCCTATCGCCTCGCCGACGGTACCGCCATCGCCGGCATCGGCGAGCCCGCGCGCATCGAGCAGGAAGGCCAGGAGCGCCCGGCGACGCGCGGTCCGGCGGAAGGCGACACCTGTCATCTCGACGTCGTCGATCGCTGGGGCAACGTGGTCGCCGCCACGCCCTCGGGCGGCTGGCTGCAATCCTCGCCAACGATCCCGGGGCTGGGCTTCTGCCTTGGCACGCGCATGCAGATGTTCTGGATGCAGGAAGGCCTGCCCTCGACGCTGCGCCCCGGCGCGCGGCCGCGCACGACGCTGACCCCGACCATCGCGCGCAAGGGCGACACGGTCATGGCCTTCGGATCGCCGGGCGGCGACAACCAGGACCAGTGGATCCTGCAGTTCTTCCTGCGCCATGCCGATCACGGGCTCAACCTGCAGGCGGCGATCGACGCGCCGCAGCTGCAATGCGACCACTGGCCCAATTCCTTCTATCCGCGCCACGCCGCGCCCGCGAAGCTGCAGCTCGAGGGCCGGTTCCCGCGCGCGACCGTGACCGAGCTGGAACGCCGCGGCCACGAGGTCAAGCTGGTCGGCGACTGGTCGCTGGGGCGCAACTGCGCCGCCGCGACCGATGGCCGTATCCTGCGCGCCGCCGCGACGCCGCGGCTGCAGCAGGCCTATGCGGTCGGCCGCTGAATCCATCACGCGGGAGAGACCCTCGCCATGACCGACGCCCTCGCCGCCTCCGTCCCCGTCGCGATCATCGGCGCCGGCACGATGGGCACCGGCATCGCCCAGCTCGCCTGCCTCGCCGGGCATCGCACGATCCTGATCGGCACGCCGCCCGAGACGCTCGACGCCGCGCGCCGCGCGATCGCGGGCGGCCTCGAAACCCTCGTCGGCAAGGGCAGGCTGACGGCCGCGGCCCGCGACGCCGCGCTGGGGCGGCTCGAGACCTCGGGCGAGCTCGCCGCGGCGGCGCCCGCCGGCCTCGCCATCGAGGCGGTGCCCGAGGACATGGCGCTCAAGCACCGCATCCTGCTGGCGCTCGAGGCGACGATGGCGCCCGATGCGATCCTCGCCTCCAACACCTCGGCGCTGTCGCTCGCGGCGATGGCGCGGCCGCTCGCCCGTCCGCAGCGCTTCTGCGGTCTGCATTTCTTCAATCCCGCGCAGATCCTGCCGCTGGTCGAGGTGATCGACGCGCCGCTCACCGCGCCCGCGATCTGCGACATCGGCGTCGCGACCATGCGCGCCTGGGGCAAGAGCCCGATCCGCTGCCGCTCCACGCCGGGCTTCGTCGTCAACCGCTGCGCGCGCGCCTACTACGCCGAGGCGCTGCGCGCGCTGGCCGAGCGCGCCGCCGATCCCGCGACGATCGACGCGGTGATGCGCGAGAGCGGCGGGTTCCGCATGGGGCCCTGCGAGCTGATGGACATGATCGGCCACGACATCAACGCCGCGGCCACCGCCTCGCTCTTCGCCGCGACCTTCGGCGATCCGCGCTATCGCGGCTCGCCGATCCAGACCGAGATGGTCGAGGCCGGGCTGCTCGGCCGCAAGACCGGGCGCGGCTTCTTCGACCATGCCAAGGGCGCACCCAAGCCCCTGCCCGCGACCGCGGCCCCCGGTCCGCGACCGCGGCGGATGCGCGTGCTGGGCGAACTCGGCCCGGCCGCGGCGCTCGCCGCGCGCGCGATCGCCGCCGGGCTCGATGTCGACTGCGCGCCGGGCGACGGGCGCATCGTCGTCGACGGCATCCATCTGGCGCTCGGCGACGGCCGCCCGGCGAGCTTGCGCAGCGATGTCGATGCCGTCTTCGACCTCGCCCTCGACGCCGCCACCCAGACCCGCGCGGCGATCGCCGTCTCCGACCGCGCGCTCGCCGGCGCCGGCGACATCGCCGCCGGATTCTTCCAGGCGCTCGGCATCGCTGTCAGCGTCGTCGACGACATGCCCGGCCTCCTCGTCCTGCGCAGCGTCGCCTGCCTCGCCAACGAGGCCCTCGACGCCGCGCAGCAGGGCGTCGCGAGCGAAGATGACATCGACCTCGCCATGACCAAGGGTGTGAACTACCCGCTGGGCCCGATCGCCTGGGCCGGACGCATCGGCTTCGCGCGCGTCCTGCGCACGCTGGAGAACCTCCAGGCCGTCACCGGCGACGACCGCTACCGCCCCTGTCTGCGCTTGCGGCGAAGAGCGGCGGCGCCGGCGTCCTGACCGGCGGCGCGCCGGGGCGCAACGCTGACGCGCGGCGCGGGGTGTGGCATCCTGCAGCGCGTGCCGCGCCACCGTTGAGCGGATCGGAGTACCATGCCTGGCGACAAGTTCCCGCGCCCGGTCGTGACCACCTGGGATGCGTTCGACACGCTGATCGCGCGCCATGTGCCCGATCCGCTGATCGCGGCCAAGTTGACGCAGCAGAAGCTGGGCGTCGGGGATTTCCTCGACCGCCGGCTCGCCGCGCAGGCCGCGCTGGACAAGCTCGGCAAGCCCTATGTGCTGTCCGCCATCTATCGCCAGATGATCGATGCCGGCATGGACCCCGCCCTGGCGCGCCGGGGCGAGACCCTCGAAACGCTGCACGAACACCGGCAGATGTTCCCGATCGCGCGCAACGTCCA
>JBIKXN010000130.1:0-8702 GCA_044355765.1 Alphaproteobacteria bacterium | reverse complement strand
GGACATGTATCTGGCGCCCGAAGCCATCGAGACGTTCCTGCACGACGCCTGCGACCTGCACATGCTGCGCCCGATCGTGCGCTCGAACTGGGGCAAGGCCACGGGCACGATCTGGCCGCATCTGCAGCGCCACTACGTGGTGCGCCGGCATGTCGGCGACAATCCGGTCTCCGACGTCGCGGTGCCGCAGCGCTTCGGCATCGCCTGCGAGCTGGTGGAGGATTCGAAACCGACCGCGTGGGAGCGCAAGCTCGGCGGCATGGGCTTGAGCCAGCTCGCGCTGCTGCAGCGCGAGGTCCGGCTGCGGTCGATACCGATGGCCGCCAACGCGTTCCATGACGCGGCGGTCGGTCCCTATCTGACGCTGCTGGCGGCCTTCGCGGTGTTCCTGCGCGCGCGGCACGGCGCGGAGACCGACTATGTCTTCCTCAGCCGCGGCGCGGACGACGCGCGACGCGTCTTCGGCGCGTTATTTCCAGACGCCCGCGCGCGCAGCCTCGACATCTCGCGCCGGCTCGCCTTCGATCCGGATACCGCGGCCTTGCTCGCAGGCAAGCTCGGTCCCGACAGCCTCGCGATCGACATCTGCGGCACCGGCCGGTCGTTCTTCGCCGCGACCGAGGATCGCGCGACCGCCAATCGCGGCCTGCAACTGCTGGTGTTCCTGTCCCGTCTCGTCCGCCCGGAGAACGCGCAGACGACAGAGGCCCGCCGACGCGATGGTCGCCTGACCCATGTCTGTGCCCTCGACGCCGGATCGACGATGGTCCTCGAACAGATGTTCCAGTCGCATTACCCGCCCGTGGGCAGGCTTGCCGAGGACGTCGCGTCGGGCGGGCTGGTGCGCCGCTACGGCGAGAGCGAATACGATCGCGAGGAGCTGGCGCTGCTCGCCTGGAAATCCGCGACCCTGACCCAGTTCCTGCGCGTCGTCCGCAACCGCGGCTTCGATCCCCGCGCCATCCGCCAACCGGTCGCCGTGATCGAAACCGCGATCCGCCAGATCCTGGCCATGCCCCAGATCGCCCGCTGCTTCGCGAGCTTCGTCGCCCGCGAGAAATTCGACGAAACGTGACCGCGGTCGACCCGGTGCGCCCGGGGGCCGGGCCCGGGCTGCCGCTGCTGGCGATCGAGAACGGCAGATCTCGTGCCGTATCTTCTCCCGACCCGTGGCCGGGAAGCCGGGGGTAGCTCACTCCGTCCCGGGTTGTTTCACCCTCGGCCGCGATAGGCCGCGACGCCCTGGTCGGGGATCCAGACGCCGCGGGGCGGGCTGCCGCTCTGCCAGAAGACGTCGATGGGCATGCCGCCGCGCGGATACCAGTAGCCGCCGATGCGCAGCCACGCGGGCGTCAGGAAGTCCTGCAGACGCGCGGCGATGCCTACCGTGCAGGCCTCGTGGAAGGCGCCATGGTTGCGGAAGCTGCCGAGATAGAGCTTCAGCGACTTCGATTCGACCAGCCAGCGCCGCGGCACGTAGTCGATCACCAGATGCGCGAAATCCGGCTGGCCGGTGATCGGGCAGAGCGAGGTGAATTCCGGTGCGGCGAAGCGCACGAGGTAGCGCAGCCGCGGATGCGGATTGGCGACGCGCTCCAGCACGGCCGCCTCGGGCGCGCCGGGCAGCCGGCTCTTCTCGCCGAGCTGCTTCAGCCCGTCATAGATCGTCTTTCGCGCCGCCATCTTCGTCCTCCTCGCGCGCCGCGCCGGTGCGCGCGGCGGGGCTGTCCATGAAGGCCTCGTGGAAGGCGCCGAAGCGCCCCTCGGCGATGGCCGCCCGCATCCCGCGCATCAGGTCCTGGTAGAAGGTCAGGTTGTGCTGCGTCAGCAGCATGGCCCCCAGCATCTCGCCCGCCTTGACGAGATGGTGGATGTAGGCGCGGCTGTAGCCGCGGCAAGCCGGACAGGCACAGCGCGGATCGAGCGGCCCCGCATCCTCGGCAAAGCGCGCATTGCGCAGATTGAGCGGGCCTTCGCTGGTCCAGGCCTGCGAGGTGCGGCCCGAGCGCGTCGGCAGCACGCAGTCGAACATGTCGATGCCGCGCGCCACGCCCGCGACGATGTCGACCGGCTTGCCCACGCCCATCAGATAGCGCGGCGCGCGCTGCGGCAGATGCGGCGTCGTCGCCTCCAGCGTCGCGTTGCGCTCTTCGGCCGGCTCGCCGACCGCAAGACCGCCGACCGCATAGCCGTCGAAGCCGATGTCGCGCAGCGCCGCGGCGGAGTCCGCGCGCAGATCGGCGAACATCCCGCCCTGGACGATGCCGAAGATCGCATAGCCGTCGCGCGCGACGAAGGAATCGCGCGAGCGGCGGGCCCAGCGCATCGACAGGCGCATCGACTCCTCCGCCTGCTTGCGCGTCGCGGGATAGGGCGTGCACTCGTCGAAGGCCATGGTGATGGTCGCGTCGAGGCTGTGCTGGATCGCGATCGAACGCTCCGGCGTCAGCAGATGCGTGCTGCCGTCCAGATGCGAGCGGAAGCGTACGCCCTGCTCGTCCATCTTGCGCAGGCTCGACAGCGACATGACCTGATAGCCGCCGGAATCGGTCAGGATCGGGCCGGGCCAGTTCATGAAGCGATGCAGGCCGCCCAGCCGCTCGACCCGCTCCGCGCCCGGCCGCAGCATCAGGTGATAGGTGTTGCACAGCAGGATCTCGGCCCCCGTGCCGCGCACGCCCTCGGGCGTCATGCCCTTGACCGTGGCGGCGGTGCCGACCGGCATGAAGGCCGGCGTCTCGATCGCGCCATGCGCCGTCGTCACGCGGCCGCGCCGCGCGGCGCCGTCGGTGGCGATCAGCTCGAAGCCGAACCCGGTCATTGATCCTCCGCGCGGTGGATGAGGCTGGCATCGCCGTAGGAGAAGAAGCGATAGCCCGCGCCGATGGCATGGGCATAGGCCGCACGCATCCGCGCCCGCCCGGCGAAGGCCGAGACCAGCATGAACAGCGTCGATTTCGGCAGATGGAAATTCGTCATCAGCAGGTCGACGGCGCGAAATCGGAAGCCCGGCCGGATGAAGAGGTCGATTTCGCCCGCCCAGGGCTCCAGGCCGCCGCGCAGCGCCGCGACGCCTTCGAGCGTGCGCAGCGTCGTCGTACCGACCGCGACGACGCGGCCGCCGCGCGCGCGGGTCGCCGCGATGGCGGCGGCGGTCGCGGCGGGCAGCTCGGCCCACTCCGCATGCATGACATGGGCCGCGACATCCTCGGTCTTCACCGGCAGGAACGTGCCCGCACCGACATGCAGCGTGACCTGGGCATGGCCGACGCCGGCTTCCGCGAGGCGCGCCATCAGCCGCGGCGTGAAATGCAGGCCCGCCGTGGGCGCCGCCACCGCGCCGTCGCGCCGCGCGAACATGGTCTGGTAATCGGCGTCGTCCGCGGGCTCGGCGCCGCCGCGCTTGATATAGGGCGGCAGCGGCATGCGCCCGTGCCGCGCCAGCGCGGCCATCAGATCGGCGCCCGTGCGATCGAAGCGCAGCGTCGCCGCCCCGCCCTCGCCCCGCGCCACCACCTCGCCCGTGAAATCGGCGGCGAAGACCAGCCTGTCGCCGACCGCCAGCTTCTTCGCCGGCCGCGCGAAGGCCTCCCAGCTGCACGCGTCGACGGCCTTGTGCAACGTCACCCCGATCCGCGCCGTTCCGCGCATCCCGGTCAACTGCGCGCGGATCACCCGCGTGTCGTTCGAGACCAGCAGATCCCCCGCGCGCAGCAATCCCGGCAGGTCGAGCACCGCGCGATCGGCGAGCCCGCCCGGCGCGACCTCCAGCAACCGCGCGGCGTCCCGCGGCCGCACGGGATGCTGCGCGATACGCTCGGGCGGCAGGTCGAAATCGAAATCCGAGAGCTTCATGGCGGCGCGGGTTCTAGCCGATGCGCGCGCGCCCCGCCATGGCGGCGCGGCCGCCGCACGTCCTTGGCGATGGCGCGGGCGACCGCCCATACTGACCTTGTATGCGCCGGCGGGGCGGTCCGGGCCGGCGGACGGCGCGAGAGGGGGCGGAACCATGCGCAACACGACGACGATCGGCTTCATCGGCTTCGGCGAGGTCGGTCAGAGCTTCGCGCGCGGGCTCCTCGCGGCCGGCGACATACGCGTCGTCGCCTACGACATCCTGTTCGACGACCCGGCGCGCGGCGCGGCCCATCGCGCGCGCGCCTCGGCGGCCGGCGCGATCCCCGCCCAAAGCGCGGCCGAGGCGGCGCGCGGCGCGCGGGTGGTGATTTCGGCCGTCACCGCCGACCAGGCCGAGGCCGTCGCCGCGGCGGCCGCGACCTATCTGGCGCCGGGACAGTATTTCTTCGACGTCAACTCCGCCTCGCCCGCGACCAAGTCGCGTGCCGCCGCGATCGTCGCGCCCTGCGGCGCGCATTACGTCGAGGGCGCGGTGATGGCGGCGGTGCTGGGACCCGGCCTGCGCGTGCCGATCCTCGCCGGCGGCCCCGAGGCCGAGGCCGCGGCCGCCCTGCTCAACGCGCTGGGCATGAACCTCCAGGCGGTCACGCGCGAGCCCGGCCGCGCCGCGGCGATGAAACTATGCCGCAGCATCGTCATGAAGGGCTTCGAGGCGATGGTGCTGGACTGCGCCGCCGCGGCGCGACGCTGGGGCGTCGAAGCGGAGGTCTGGGGCAGCCTGGGCGCCACCTATCCCGCCTTCGATTGGCCGAAGCTGGCCGAGGAAATGGAGGAGCGCGTCGTCACGCATGGCATCCGCCGCGCCGCCGAGATGCGCGAGGCGGCCGCGATGCTCGCGGATCTCGGCCTCGACCCGACGCTCGCCGCCGCGACCGCCACCCGCCACGAGCGCATCGCCCGCGCCGCCAGGGCGACGCGGAAGGACTGAAGCGACGCGACCGGATGGGCCGATGGAGCTTTTCCGGCCAATCGGAGCCCGAGAAGGGTTCCCTGGCGGCGCCGAATGCGAACGGTGCTCGCGACCTGGTCGGGGCGGCCAGCATGGATGGCCACGGCTTTGTCCAAGGACCTGGGGCATCGCATCGTAGCGGCGGTCGAGGAGGGCCGGTCAGCGTCGCGCTGCGGCGGCCCGCTCCTCGGCGAGCGACAGCTGCACGATGAAGCTCATGCGGCACCGGCAGAAGACCGGGAGCGCGGCGCGCGTGAGGAGGAAACGCCAGGACCAGCGGCGCCGCGCGCGACGCCAGCCACCAAAGCGAAGCGCGCCCTAGCGCCGGTAGCGGCGCTGGACCAGGATGTTGGCGGTCGCGGTAAGGATGATCGTCGCGGCCATCAGCACGAAGGAGACCGAGGCGCCGAAGGGCCAGTTGTTCTGCTGGACGAACTGGTTGTACACCAGCGGCCCCATCATCACGAAGCGCGGGCCGCCGAGCAGCACCGGCGTGGCGTAGGCGTTCATCGCCAGGATGAAGGTCAGGATCGAACCGGCGAGCAATCCGGGCAGGGCGAGCGGCAGCAGGACGCGTCGCGCCATGTGGAAGGGATTGGCGCCGAGGCTGAAGGCCGCCTCCTCGACCGCGCGGTCGATGCCTTCGATGACGCTCTGCAGCGTCAGCACCATGAAGGGAAGATTGACGGCGATGATGCCGATCGTGACCGCCACTTCGGTGTACATGATCTCGAGCGGCGCATCGATCAGCCCGATCTTCATCAGGCTGGAATTGATCACGCCCTTGCTGCCGAACAGGGCCATCCAGCCGGCCGCGCGCACCGCGTTGCCGACGAAGAGCGGCAGCACGACCAGCATGATCAGCCAGTTCTTGCGCTGCGACTGCATGCGGGCCAGCACATAGGCGAGCGGAAACCCAAGCAGCAGGCAGACGATCGTGCAGGTCACCGCCACGCGCAGCGTGCGCGCCAGCACGGCGGTGTAGTACGGGTCGGAGAAGAAGCGCAGATAGTTCGCCGCCGAGAAGGCCTCGATCATCTGCTTGTAGGGGCCGACCTCGTTGAGGCTGTAGCGGAACAGGATCGCGATCGGCACGAGCAGGCCGGCCGCCACGAAGATCGTCGCCGGCCCGACGAGCGAGCCCGCCGTCAGCAGTCCTTCGCGCGCCTCGCGGCGCTCATGGACGGAGAATGTCGCGGCCATGGCCAGCAGCGGATGAGGGGATCCGGCGCGCCGGATCCCCTCGCCTTCGCCAGTTATCGCCCGATCAGGCCTTGAAGACCTTGTCCCACCACTCCTTCATGGCGGCGTCGTTCTTGGCCATGTAGTCGTAGTCGAGATCGACCAGCAGCTTCTGCTCGTCGGGCGTGAAGCCGATGCGCTTCTGCAGGTCGGGCGCGACGGTGGTGTTGGTCACCGTGCCGTTGTAGCCCATGTCGATCGCGAAGTTGTCCTGCGCGCCCTTCTCGAGCATGGCGTTCAGGAAGACATGCGCGCCGGCCTTGTTGGGCGCGTTCTTCGGGATGCAGAAGCCGGAGATGTAGTAGGGCACGCCCTCGGACGGGGCGGCGGACTCCACCGAGATGCCGGCGTTCTGCCACTGCACCACGCGCGCCTTCCACATGATGCCCGAATGGATCTCGTCGCTCTTGAGCGCGGCGGCGAAGGCCTCGTTGGTGGGGTAGATGCGCGCGCCGGCCCGCTTGGCGGCCAGCAGCAGCGCCTTGCCGGGCTCGAAATTCGACACCGAGCCGCCGGCGGCCAGCGCCGCGGCGAGCATCACGAACTGGTACTGGATGTCGATGATGCCCATCTTGTTGCCGTGCTTCGGATCGAAGGAATCCTTGAAGCTCTTCGGCGCCGCGACCAGCTTCGGATTGTAGACCGCGACCTTGGCCGAATAGATGTGGCCGATCCCGTAGGAATACTTCATCGCCGGAATCAGGTTCGCGGCGTTCGGGATCTGCGCGTAGTCGACCGGGGCGAGCAGGCCCGCCTGCTGCATTTCGTACATCTGCGCCGCGGACAGCGCCTGGATGTCCGAGGTGCCGCGCGGCAGACGCGCCTCGGCCTGCATCTTGGCGCGGCGCGGACCGTCGGCCGCCTCGTCATACACGACCTCGACGCCGCGCGACTTGAGGAACGGCGCGTCGATGTTCTTCTGGATCAGGCGGCTGTAGTCGCCGCCCCAGGTGCCGACGACGACACGCTGCTGCTGCGCGCGGGCCGGTACGCCGAGAGCCGCGACGCCGAGCGCGGCGGTGCCGCCGGCCAGCGCCTGACGGCGGGTAAGGTCGAAACGGGTCATGAAGTCCTCCTCATCTGTCCTGTGTTTGTCCCGGGCCTAGATCGCCGTGGCGGTCGCCCGGGAAAAGATCCGCCCAGCGCCGGCGTTCCAGCCGACATGGACGCGCTCGCCGACCGCGGGCGCCGAGCCGTCCTGGCGATTGGCCAGTTGCACGGTCACGCGGTCGGTGTCCGAAAGACGCACGCGCAGGTCGAGCGCGGCGCCGAGGTAGGAGACGAATTCCACCGTTCCGTGGATATCGTTGTCGAGCCCGAGCGGTGCGGCGCCGAGCGCCACGCGCTCGGGCCGCAGCGCCAGCGAGGCCGGGCCGCGGACGGCGCCGGGCTCGCAACGCAGCCGCAGCCCGCCCGGCGTCGCGAAGACGCCGTCGCCGCCGACATCGCCGTCCAGGAAGGTGCTGCGCCCGACGAAGCCGGCGACGAAACGGTCGGCCGGCCGCTCGTAGAGGTCGCGCTGCGTGCCGATCTGGCGCACCTCGCCCTCGGACATCACCACCAGCCGGTCGGCGACGGTCAGCGCCTCTTCCTGGTCGTGCGTCACCATGACGGTGGTCAGGCCCAGCTGGCGCTGCAATTCGCGGATCTCCACCCGCACCTCTTCGCGCAGCTTGGCGTCGAGATTGGAGAGCGGCTCGTCGAGCAGCAGCACGTCGGGACGGATGGCGAGCGCGCGGGCGAGCGCGACGCGCTGCTGCTGCCCGCCGGAGAGCTGCCGCGGCAGGCGCTCGGAGAGGTGGCCGAGCCGCACGAGGCGCAGCGCCTCGGCGACGCGCGCGGCGATGTCGTCGCGCGCGAGCTTGCGCATCTCCAGGCCGAAGGCGACGTTCTGCGCCACGGTCAGGTGCGGGAAGAGCGCGTAGCTCTGGAAGACGAGGCCGCTGTTGCGCTTCCAGGGCGGCAGCGCCGTGACATCGGCGCCGCCGATGCGGATCGACCCGCCGCTGGGCGTCACGAAGCCGGCGATCATGCGCAGCGTGGTCGTCTTTCCGCAGCCCGAGGGGCCGAGCAGCACCAGGAACTCGCCATCCGCGACGTCCAGCGACACGCCGCGCACCGCATGGAAATCGCCATAGCGCTTGGACAGGGCCTGGAGTTCGAGCCGCGCCATCACACCACCCGCGCCAGCTTGACGTAGCGGTCGGTCACCAGCATGCCGACCGCGATGAAGGCGATCTGCATCACCGAGGCCGCCGCCACCGTCGGATCGAGGCGCCATTCCAGATATTGCAGGATCGCGATCGGCAGCGTGGTCATCCCCGGCGCGATCAGGAACAGGCTCATCTCCAGATTGCCGAACGAGGTGACGAAGCCGAACAGGGCGCCCGCCACGATCCCCGGCCGGATCGAAGGCAGCGTGATGCGGAAGAACGCCGTCCACGGACCGGCGCCGAGATTGAGCGCGGCCTCCTCGATCGAGCGGTCGAAACCCGCGAGGCTGGCGACGATCAGCCGCACGACCCACGGAATGACGATCAGCGTATGGCCGGCCACCAGGCCGGGCACCGAACCCATCACCGGCAACCCGGTC
>JBIKXN010000328.1:0-4711 GCA_044355765.1 Alphaproteobacteria bacterium | reverse complement strand
AAGAAGGCAGGTAGGCGTCGCGCTGCGGTGGTCTGCTTCTCGGTGAGCGAAAGCTGCAGCGAGCAGTCCCGGCCCGGCATCGCCGCTGCGCGCGATGACGGGAAGGCGCATCAATCCCGCCTGGGCAAGCATCGACTGATCTTTCTCGACGAGACCTGGACGCCGACAAACATGGCCAGGCGCTTGAACGGGATCTGTGCCGACGCGCGTGGGAAAGGAAACGCCAGGCATTGGGGCCTTGCGCGCGAGGCCAGCCCCAAAGCGCGGGGCGCGCCTACCGGACGTGCCAGTCGACGTCGAGCGGCTTGGCGCCGTTGAGTTCGCCATACCCCGCACCGGTGGTGCCGGTCGGTTCGGCGCCGAAATAGCGCGGGTCGGCCGGCAGCCGCGCCGGCTGCCAGCGCAGGTCGGTGGACACCCGCACCGTGCCGCTGTCGTCGTGATGGTCGAGGCTGCCATGGAGCAGGTACATCCCGAACAGCACGACGTCGCCGGCCCTGAAATCCGCGGTCAGTAGCCGCGTGCCGCGCGAACGGGCGAAATCGATCGCATTCTGCGCGAAGGCCGCCTTGCGACCGGTGTCCCGGGCGACGTCGAACCCGACCACCGACTCGACGAGGTCCGTGAAGCGATGCGACTTCTCGACCACCATCAGCGGTCCGCGCGACACCGGCGTGTCGCCGATCGAGGTCCAGACCGTCCAGACCTGGTCGTGCAGCCGGGTGAAGAACGGGTAGTCGAAATGAAGCCCCGTCGCGCGGCCCGGCACGCCGACGCGCAGGAACAGGAAATCCTGGGCGCGCGGCGCCTCGCCCATCACGATCTCCATGGTCCGCGCGATCGCGCCGCCATGGGTGACTGCACGCAGCTTCGGTCCCTCGCTGACCGAACGCCAGAACCTTCCGAGATCCTGCTCGCGCGCCTTGCGCGCCGAGCGCCCCGTGAAGACGTCGCTGCCCGGCTCGATCTCGTCGACCGCCGACAGGCGCGCCAGGACCTCCGCGCGCGCGTCGCGCACGGCCGCGGGGTCGAGCACGCCGCGCAGGAACAGATACCCGTCCTCGGCGAGCCGCGTGTGCAGCCAGGCAGGATCGTCGAGCAGACCGGCCGAGTCCCGCAACTCGCCGATGACATCATCCGGAACCTCGCGTCCTCCGACCATGCAGCCACGCATCTGTGCCTCCTCGCCCATCGGGCCGACGCATCTTGACCCAGCGCCGCCACGGCTTGCAACGTGACGCGGCAGGCATCGCGCATGCTAGCTTCGCGCCACCGACATGGCCTGGAGCGCCGGATGACCGCCCCGAGGATAGCCCTTCTCGGCTTCTCGATCGAATGCAACCGCTGGTCGCCGCCGGCCGGGCGCGCCGATTTCGTCCAGCGCACCTGGCTCGCGGGCGAGGCGATCGTCGCCGACGCCCGCAGCGAAGCGCCCGCTGCGCTCGGCGAGATGCCGGGCTTCGTGTGCGCGATGGACGCCGGCGGGCCCTGGACCCCGGCGCCGATCCTGCTCTGCTGCGCCGAACCGGCGGGCCCGGTGACTACCGAGGCCTTTGCCGAGATGCTCGGCTGCTGGAGCTCGGGGCTGGCGGCCGCGGGACCGGTCGACGGCGTCTACGCGATGATGCATGGCGCCGGCCTCGCCGAGAACGACGACGATCCCGACGGCACCGTCCTCGCGCTCGTCCGCGCCATCGTCGGCCCGGATGTTCCCGTGGTGGCGAGCTTCGACCTCCACGCCAACGTCTCGCGCCGGATGGTCGACGCGGTGGATGCCTTCGTCGGCTATCTCACCAACCCGCATCTCGATATGCGCGCGCGCGGCGAGGAATGCGCCCGGCATATGCGCGCGCTTCTCGGCGGGCAGCGTACGGCGCGCGCGCATGTCCGCCTGCCGATCGTTCCGCCGACCGTCACGATGCTGACCGCGCCGGACGCGCCGCTGCGACCCTATGGCGAGATGATCGATCTCGGGCAGCGCCGCATGCGTGAACCGCCCTATGCCGGCCATGTCCTGAACGTCTCGGTGATGGGCGGCTTCGCCTACGCCGACACCTCCAAGAACGGCCTGAGCGTCGTCGTGACGGCCGCGCGCGACCACGCCGCGCTCGGCCACGCGATCGCGCGCGAGATCGCCGATCTCGGCTGGGCGAACCGGGACCGCTTCCGCGCCGTCCTGACGCCGCTTGAGGAGGCGACGGAGATCGCGCAGGCGACCTGCGCCGATCCGACACTTCCCGCCCGGTGCTTCGCCGACGTCGCGGACAATCCCGGGGGCGGCGCGCGCGGCAACACGATGTGGATCCTCGAGGCGTTCCATCGCGCGGGCATCCGCGACGCGCTCGTCGGCGTGATCAACGACCCCGCGCTCGCGGCCGAGGCGCATCGCCTCGGCACCGGCGCGCGCTTCGTCGCGCGCTTCAATCGCGCCGAGCCCAGCGAGTTCTCGAAGCCCTTCTCGGCCGAAGCCGCCGTGGTCGCGCTGTCGGACGGGAAGGTGGTGGGGCGCCGCGGCGTGTTCGCGCGGACCCGGATCGAGCTCGGCCCCGCGGCGGCGCTCGACATCGGCGGCATCACGGTCGTCGTCATCTCGCAGCGCACGCAATGCGCCGATCCTGTCTTCTTCGAGACCTTCGGGCTGGACATCGCGGCCGCGCGGGTCGTCGTGGTCAAGTCGCGCGGCCATTTCCGCGGTGGCTTCGACGAATTCTTCGGCCATGCGCAGATCGTCGAGGTCGACTGCCCCGGCCTGACGTCGCCCGTCCTTTCGCGTTTCGCGTGGACGCGGCTGCCGCGGCCGGTGCTGCCGCTCGACCAGGAAACGAAATGGATGCCACCGTCATGACGACGCTCCGCGATCTTCCCACGCCCTGCCTGGTGCTCGACCGCACGCGTCTGGCGCGCAACATCGCCGCCATGAACCACGCCGTCGCCCGCACGGGTGCCGCGCTGCGCCCGCATCTGAAGACAGCGAAGAGCGCCGAGGTCGCCCGGCTTGCGACCGCGGGGCAGGCGGGCGGAATCACCGTGTCGACGCTCGCAGAGGCGGAGTATTTCGCCGCGCGCGGCTTCCGCGACATCCTCTACGCCGTCGGCATCGTGCCGGCGAAGCTCGACCGCGCGGCCGCGCTGCGCGCGCAGGGCGTGGAGCTTCTGCTCGTGACCGACGATGCAGACACGGCGTCCGCCGTCGCCGCGCACCCGGCGGGGTTACGGGCCCTGGTCGAGGTCGATTGCGGCGAGCATCGCGCCGGCATGCCGGTCGAGAGCGACGTATTGCGCGCAGTCGGTGCCGCGCTCGGGCGATCCTGCGCCGGCGTCATGACACATGCCGGTCACTCCTATGCATGCCCGACGACCGAGGCGGCCGCCGATCTGGCGGAGCACGAGCGCAGCGTCGCGGTGCGTGCGGCGGGGCGTCTGCGCGCGCTCGGGCTCGACGCCGCGATCGTCTCGGTCGGATCTACGCCGACCGCGCTGCACGCACGCCACCTGACCGGCGTCACCGAGACGCGACCGGGCGTCTACATGTTCCAGGACCTGTTCCAGACCCAGATCGGTTCGGGGACGCGCGACGACATCGCCGTCACGGTGCTCGCCAGCGTCACGGGCCGACGGCCCGCCGAGGGCAAGCTGGTCATCGACGCCGGCGGGCTTGCGCTGTCGAAGGACCGCAGCACGGCCGCCGCGCCGCGCGACTACGGCTTCGGGCTGGTGCTCGACATCGCCGGGGTCCCGCTCGCCGCGGAAGCCGTGGTCGAGCGCGCGAACCAGGAGCACGGCGTGATCGCCGCGCCCGCGGGTCTCGACACGGCGCGCTTTCCGGTCGGCACGCGGCTGCGCATCGCGCCCAACCATGTCTGCATGATGGCGGCGATGTACGACCGCTACCATGTCGTCGACGGCGGCGAGACCGTCGTCGCCGTGTGGGACCGCGTCAATGGCTGGTGACGCGCTCGCCGCGGCCTGGCATGGACGCCGCGTTCTGGTCACGGGCGGCGCCGGTTTTCTGGGCTCGAACCTGATCCATGCGTTGGCGGCGCTCGGCGCCCGGGTGACGTCGATCGATGCGGCGCTTGCGGATGGCGGCGCCAACCCCGCCAATCTCGCCGGGCTCGGCCAGGGGCTCGTCGCGATCGATGCCGATCTGCGGACCATGGACGACGCGGCGCTGGAAGCCAGCCTGGGCGAAGTCGACGCCGTGTTCCATCTCGCCGCGCAGACCGGGCACATGGCGAGCATGGAGGCACCGCTCGACGATCTCGCGATCAACGCGACATCGACGCTGCGGTTGCTCGAGGCGCTGCGTCGCGCCGCGCCGCGCGCCCGCCTTATGCTGGCATCGACCCGGCAGGTCTATGGCCGCCCGCGCGCGCTGCCGGTCGACGAGACCCATCCCGTCGACCCGCCGGATTGCAATGCCGTCTCGAAGCTGGCCGCCGAGGGCTATGCGATGGTCCATGCGCGCGTCCACGGCATCCCTGCCACCGTGCTGCGCCTGACGAACTGCTACGGCCCGCGGATGCGGATACGCGACGCACGCCAGACCTTCCTCGGGACCTGGATCCGCGCCGCGTTGCGCGGCGAGACCTTCGAGGTCTGGGGCGGCGAGCAGCTCCGCGACCTGACCTATGCCGACGACGCCGTTGCCGCGATGCTGGCCGTGGCCGCGGCGCCGGCCGCCGCGGTGGCGGGCCGCGTCTTCAATGTC
>JBIKXN010000327.1:0-4735 GCA_044355765.1 Alphaproteobacteria bacterium | reverse complement strand
CGCCTGGCTGCTCTGCATCGGCGGCGTTACCGGGTTCTTCTTCAGGCACGAATTCGCGCAGCAGGTCGACGGTGCCCACGAGACCGCGCTGATCATGATCGAGATGACGGCGCAGACCGTCAGCGACAGCGCCGTGATCGGCGACTACGACACCATCAAGCGTCTGCTCGACACGGCGGTCCAGGAGACCAGCATCGGCGAGATCCAGTTCATCGACCTCTCCGGCGGCCGGTTGCGCAGCGCCCATGTCCGGCCGCTCGGCGATGGCCTGCTGGCGGGGCCATGGTTCCTGGTCGACGCCATCGCCGCCGAACTCCAGGACCTCAATCGCAGCATCACCGTCGGTGGCATGGATTATGGCATCCTGCGCCTGCGTTTCGATTCCGCGCGGATCGCCGCCGAGCTCTGGACGATCTGCGTCAGGGCGGTGCTCGTCGGTGCGCTCTGCTTTCTCGGCGGGTTGCTGCTGATCTGGGTTCCGCTGCATGCCTGGCTGCAGCGCCTCGGTCAGTCGAGGCTCGTCGGCGGCGCGCTCGCCGCGTCGCCGATGCCCGAGCTCGATCCCGACCTCGTCAACAACGCGCCGGCCGAGTTCCGGCAGACCCTCGCCGCCCTGTCGGTGACGGGGCAGCGGCTTCGGGGCGAACTGGCCGAGCGCGAGGCCGCGCTGGCGTCGCTGCGCAAGATCATCGCCGACATGATGCCCGACGCGTCCAGCGAGCCTGGGCGCGAGCGCGACATCGGGGCGATGGTCGCCACCATCTCGCGGCTGGTCCAGGAGCGCGAGGCGACCCGCCAGGAGCTGGAAAGGGCGAAGCAGGTTTCGGAGTCCGCCAACGACGCGAAGAGCGCGTTCCTCGCGACCATGTCGCACGAGCTTCGCACGCCGATGAACGGAATCCTGGGCATGGCGCAGCTGCTCGAGGCCGGCGACCTGGACGAGGCCGAGCGTCGCCGTTTCGTGCGCACGATCGCCGAGTCCGGCACGACCCTGCTGGAACTTCTCAACGACATCCTCGACTTTTCCAAAATCGAGGCCGGCAAGGTCCAGATCGTCGAGGCCGACGCGCCGCTGCGCCAGCTGCTCGACGGCACCGTCTCGCTGTTCGCGGAGACCGCGCGCGGCAAGGGCGTGACGATCCGCGTTTCCGCATCGGGACCGGCGGACAGGGTCTATCGGACGGACCCGCTGCGGCTGCGGCAGATGCTGTCGAACCTGGTCAGCAACGCGGTCAAGTTCACCGATCGTGGCGAGATCAGGATCGAGGTGGCCGAGAGCGTCGATCCGCAGGGAAAGACGTGGCTGGAGGTCTCCGTGGCCGACACCGGCATCGGCATCCCGGCGGAGAAGCAGTCGCTGCTGTTCGATCGCTTCTCGCAGGTCGATGCCTCGATGTCGCGGCGCCACGGCGGATCGGGACTGGGCCTGTCGATCGTGCGCGGCGTCGCCCACGCGATGGGGGGAACGGTCGGCATGTCGAGCCGATCGGGCGAAGGATCGCGTTTCTGGTTCCGGGTTCCCGTCGGGATCGTCGTGGCGTCCGTGCCGGCCATGCCGACGGGCGTGGCGGCGGCCGCCGAACGAGGCGCGCTCTTCGCCGGTCGGGTGCTGGTCGCCGACGACACGCCGGCAAACCGGCTGGTCACCGAGCGTCTGCTCGCGCGGTTGGGGGTCACGGTCGCGGCGGTCGAGGACGGGCAGGGCGCCGTCGACGGCGCGACCGGTCCATTGCGGCCCGACCTCGTGTTCATGGACCTGCAGATGCCCGACATGGACGGGCTCGAGGCGACGCGGCGGATCCGCGCCTGGGAGGCGTTGGGCGGCGCGCCGCGCATCCCGGTGGTGGCGCTGACGGCGGCTGCCTTCGACACCGATCGGCAGCGCTGCATGGATGCGGGCATGGACGGCTACATCGCCAAGCCGGTCATGCTCGCCAATCTGCGCGCCGAGTTGGCGCGCTGGCTGCCGCGGCGCATCCCGCCCGCCGAACCGGCCGCGGCGGCGGCGCTCTCGTCTCCCGCCGCCGGACGTGGCTGAGTCGCGAGCCGCCGCGGAAGAGGCTTTGCGCATCGTCGCCGCTCCGGCATCGTCGCCGCGCGGCACGCGGCCGCCGGGGAGGTATGCACGCATGGGTCTCAGGTCGGAACTGACACGGCGCGATGTCGTCTCGCAGATCGTCAGCGTCCACAACCCGCTGGCGGCGAAGATCGCCAACGAGTTCCGGTTCGACTGGGTCAGCGTCGGCGGCTACAACACGTCGGGCTCGCTGCTCGGCCTGCCCGATGTCGGCATGCTGACGCTGATGGAGCAGGTCGAGATGGTGCGCAAGGTTGCGGCCGTGACGGATACGCCGCTGCTGGCGGACGGCGACGACGGCTACGGCAACTACCTCAACGTCATCCGCATGGTCCGCGAGATGGAGCGGGCGGGCGCCAACGCGATCCACATGGAAGACCAGGTGCTGCCGAAGAAATGCGGCCACATGGACGGCAAGCGCATCGTGCCGGTGGCCGACTTCGTCGCCAAGATCCGCGCTTTCGTCGACACCCGAAAATCGGAGGATTTCCTGCTGTTCGCGCGCACCGACGCGCTGGCCGTCGGCGGCTTCCAGGAGGCCGTCGACCGCGCGAACGCCTATCTCGAGGCTGGAGCCGACGTCATCTTCGTCGAGGCGCCGACGACGATGGAGCAGGTGGAGAGCCTGCCGCGGCTGATCCCCGCGCCGCTGCTCTACAACTGGGTCTGGAAGGGCAGGTCGCCGCTGGTCCCGCGCGAAGAACTCCATCGGCTGGGCTACCGCTTCTATCTGCAGGCCGACGTGCTCTACGCGGTCGCTCACGCGCTGCGGCACTATTACGGCGAGCTGAAGGCCACGGGCACCTACGGCAGCGCGGCCGAGCGCATGATCTCGTTCGACGAGTTCAACGCGCTGATCGGCCTCGACGAGATCGTCGCCGCCGAACGCAGATACGAGCCGCGCTGAAGCGGCGCGCGGCCAGGCTCATCCCGGCGCGCAGACGAAGGCCTCGATCGGCTCGGCGACGCCCTTGAGCACACGGCGCCCGAGCGGCTCGACCGCCGCGCCCGAAAGCTCCGCGAAGGGGGCCGACAGCACGAGATCGCGGTCGACGGCCTTGGCAAGGGTCTCCAGCCGCGCGACGAGATTGACCGCGGGTCCGATCGCGGTGAAGTCGAGCCGGTCCGGCGCGCCGATGTTGCCGAGGAAGACCTCGCCGACATGCAGCGCCGCGACGGCGGAGAGCGGCTGGGCGTCGGCGAAGGCAGGGTCGCGGTCGAGCGCGCGCGTCCAGGCCAGGGCCTCGCGGGCCGCGCCCAGCGCACGCCGCGCGGCCGGTCTCGCGAGTTCTATGTCGCCGAAGGGAAAGATCGCGAGCATCCCGTCGCCCATGAACTTGAGGACCTCGCCGCCCGCCTCGTGCACCGCGCGCACCTGCCCTTCGAACCACGCGTCGAGAAGCGCGACGATGCGCTCGGCCGGAAGGCGATCGGTGAGCGGCGTGAACCCGCGCATGTCGGTGGCGAGAATGGCTGCGTGCAGCGCTTCGCCGGATCCGCGCGCGATCTCGCCGGCGAGGACCTTCGGGGCGACGCCCCGGCCCAGATAGACCGACAGCAGGTCGCGCGCCTTGCGCCGCTCCGTCGCCACCGCGAGCGGCGCGGCGAGACCGTCGACGATCATGCCCATGGCGGCGATCTCGTCGTCGCGGAAACCGCCCTCGCGCCGCGTCGCGAAGACGCAGAGCTGGAAGCGCCAGACGCGACCGGCTGCGGCGACCGAACTCAGGCGCAGGGGCAGCGCCACGTAGTCGCGATAGCCCTGCGCCGCGAGATCCGCGATCACGGGATAGGGGTAGGCGGCAGCGGTCGGATCGATGCGCACGCGGACGCTTTCGCCGCGGTCGACCACCGGCGGGAACGGGCTCTTGAGGAAGGCTTCGCTGCCGTAGACCTGATGCTCGATCAGCATTTCAGCCGCTTCCGCGATGTCGCGCCACCAGCGCAGGCTGTAGCCGGAGAACTGCGGGTGCAGCACGGCCACGGTGACGCCGAAGCGGTCGACCGGCAGCCCCGCCGCGACCATGCGCCAGCACAGCGCGTCGATCAGCTTGATCGGGCTGCCGATGTCCAGCGCCGGCCCACGCATCCAGGCGGCGATCGATTCGAGCGTGGCGACGCGCGGGCGCCGCGACTCCGGACGGCGATAGGTCCGACCTCCGCGTACGCCGCTCGGACGCTGGTCGCGGATGCCGCTCAGACGGTCATTCATGGGCGGCTGGCTCCGAGGCCCCGCCGCGCGCGACCAGCCGGTGGGGCAGGATCGTGTCCAGCCGGGTTGTCGTGGCCGGGGCCGCGCCGATGGCGCGCGCGATCGCGGGGCCGAAGCTGTCATAGGGCACCCGGACCGAGGTCAGCCACGGCGCTACCCAGTCGTTGAGCGGCGAATCGTCGAAGCCGACGATCACCATGTCGCCGGGCGCTTCCAGCCCGGCTTCGCGCGCGCGCCGGTGCGCGCCGAACGCGATCAGGTCGCTGGTGCAGAACAACCCGTCCGGGCGTCGCCCGAGATCGAGCAGCCGCCCCATCGCCTCGTAGCCGATCCGCAGATGATCGCCGTCGCGACCGGACAGGACGGCGCCCCGGCGGAGCGCTGCGCCGAGCCGGCGCGCCTCGGCGCGGAACCCGGCGAGGCGCTCGGCCGTCGCCGAGGAGGCG
>JBIKXN010000325.1:0-4737 GCA_044355765.1 Alphaproteobacteria bacterium | reverse complement strand
ATGCCGAAGCGCGCGCGAAATTCCTCGCGGCGCTCGACGCGGCGGGCGGCCGCCTGCTCGAGAGCCGCCCGCATCCGCTGACCGGGCCCGATGGCGGCGCGCTGTTCGCCGATCTGGCGCGGATCGGCCCCGGCGACGCGCGCAAGGCGCTGCTGCTGATCTCCGCCACCCACGGCATCGAGGGGTATTGCGGCTCGGGCTGTCAGATCGGCTGGCTCGCCAAGAAGCATTACTGGCGCGACGGCGCGCCCGACGTCGCGGTCTATCTGCTGCACGCGGTCAACCCGCACGGCTTCGCCTGGGGAAGGCGGGTGACCGAGGAGAATGTCGACCTCAACCGCAACTTCGTCGACTTCTCGCAAGCCCTGCCGCGCAACCCCGATTACGAGGCGCTGGCCGCACACATCAATCCGGCCGCCTGGTCGCCCGAAGCGATCGCCGCCGCCGACCTGGCGATCGCCCAGCATTACGGGCTGCCCAACGCCGATTTCCTGCCGCGCGCCATCCATGGCGGGCAGTATGTCAACGACAAGGGAACCTATTTCGGCGGCTTCGCGCCGACCTGGGCGCGGCGCAATTTCGAGGATCTGATGCGCCGCCATCTGGCGCATGTCGAGGAGCTCTGCGTCATCGACTACCATACCGGCCTCGGTCCGCTGGGCCATGGCGACATGATCTACGGAAACTCTCCGGCCATGGGCCGCGCGCGCGACTGGTTCGACCATGTCACGCCGACCGAGGAGGACCTGGAGGCCGCGCGCAAGGCCTCCGACGGGCACGTCGCCAATTCGATCCCGGGCACACTGACCAGCCGTATGCTGACGCTGCTGCCCGGCGCGCGCCTCACCGCGGGCGGCATCGAGTACGGCACCCACGACGTGCGCTCGGTGCTGCAGTCGATCCGCGCCGACAACTGGCTATGGACCCATGGCGATCCGCACGGAAAGCAGGGACAGGAGATCCGCGCCTTCCTGCGCGAGATGTTCTATCCCGCGCTGCCGGAGTGGAAGATCATGGTGTTCTCTCGCTCCAACGACGTCATCCGCCAGGCGCTCTGGGGCCTCGCGCGTGCCTGAGCGCGGGCCGGTGCGGGCCGCCGGGACAGGGTGGTCGCTGCTCTGCGCCGCCTGCGGTCGTCGCCACGTCGCCTTCGCGGCCACCGGCGGCTGCCCGGATTGCGCGACCTCCGGGCGGATCGAGGTGCTCGCCGTCGATGGACGGCTGCCGGGGGCGGGCGATCCCGGCGCGCTGACCCTTGGCGAGGGCGGCACTCCGCTGGTCGAGGCGCCGCGCATCGCGGCCCGGCTCGGCCTCGCGCGGCTACGGTTCAAGGTCGAGGGCGCGAACCCGACGGGGTCCTACAAGGATCGTTACGTCGCGGCGACGCTCAATGCCGTGCTTCCCTTCGGCATCGAGCGCATCGTGGTGTCGTCGACCGGCAATCTCGGCGTCTCCGCCGCCGCCTACGCGGCAGCAGCAGGCCTGCCCTGCCTGTTCCTCGCCGCGGCGGGGCTGCCGTCCGCGGCGCTCGCCCAGGCGCAGGCGCATGGCGCGCTCGTCGCGATGACGGATCCGGAACGCCGCCAGATCCTGTTCGAACACGCGGCGCTCGAGCGCGGCTGGTTCCCGATCGCGCTGCGCATGCGGCGGCGCGTCAACAACCCGTTCGGCGTCGAGGGCTACCGCGCGATTGGCGCCGAACTCGCCGCGGCCCCGGACGGTCCGCCCGACGCGGTGCTCTTTCCGTCGGCGCGCGGCAACGGGCTGCACGGCGCGTGGCTGGGGTTTCGCGACCTGCCGGGCAGGCGCCCTCGGATGATCGCCTGCCAGCCCGCCGACGCGAATTCGCTCGAGACCAGCCTCGCCGCCGGCCTCGACGAACCGCTCGAACTGCCGCCCTCCGCGAGCATCGCCTTCTCGACACGCGAGCGACAGGCCGACGCCATGGCCCTCGCGGCGATTCGCGAGTCCGGCGGTCTCGCCGTCTCGGCCGGAGACGATGCCATATGCGCGGCCCAGGCCGAGCTGGCGCGCAGCGGCCTCTTCGTCGAGCCGTCCTGCGCCCTGCCGCTCGCCTGCCTTCCGGGGTTGATCGCGCGCGGCGCCATCGCGCCCACCGACCAGGTGGTCTGCCTGCTGACGGCGAACGGCGTGCGCTGGAGCGAGCATCTGCCGCCCTTCCCGCCGGTGCCGACGGTCGCAGCCGAACCCGCCGCGCTCGACCGGTTCCTCGACTCCGCCGCGGCCGCGCCGTTTCAGCGCAGCTTCAGATAGGCCCATAGCGAGGCAGCCATCAGCGCCGCGCCCGCCATCGCCACGCAGGCCTCGACCCCGAACGCGGTCACGAGACCGGGCGCGGCCAGCGACGCGCCGCACATCGACGACCAGCCGATGACCATGCGCGCGCGCGCCAGCGCCGAGACCACGCCGGGGTGGCCGGCGGCCTGGATCAGATTCGCCTGGCGCAGGTCGTGCCCGACCGCTCCCGCGCCGCAGACGAGCATCGCCAGCAGCATCAACGGCATGAAGGACCGGTCGTCGGCATAGAGGCCAACGAGCGCCGCCATCACGCCGCCCGCACCGAGCGCGGCCTGACCGACGAAGACCACGCGCACCGAAGGCGACACCGCCACCGACCCGAAGAGATTGCCGACGCCATAGGCGCCCAGCAGCAGCCCGTATCCGCCGGCGGGAGGAATGCCGAGCCAGGTCAGGCCGCGCTCGTGGACGATCAGCGCCGGGCCGATGCTGACGCAGAGCACCCACGCGACGAACGAGAAAGCCGTCGTGACCATGAGCACGCCAAGTTCGCGATCCGCGGCCATCGCCCGCAACCCCGCCACGACGCCGCGCATCGGCGTCCCCGCGCCGATCTCCGGGCGCGGGCCGCGCGGCATCGCCGCCACCGCCAGGGCCGCCGCCAGGATCAGCGCCGCGTTGAGCCCGAACAACGCAAGGACCGGGACGAAGACGGTCAGCAGCCCCGGTGCCGCACGGCCGCATAGCCGCGCCACGCGCAGCGAGCCGTAGATGAGGGCGTTGGCCGCCTCGCGCCGCGTGCGATCGACGGCCAGCGCCGCCATGCTCGCCTGCATGGCCGGTTCGGCCTGCGCCTGGGCGAGCGCGAGGCCGATCGCCGCCACCGCGAGGCCGGCGAGCGGCGAGCCGAAGACCCAGGCGGCGAGGATCGGGCACAGGCCGACGACACCGCGGATCAGCAGCGCGCCGAGCAGCACGCCGCGCGGATCGCGCGCATCGAGCAGATAGCCGCCGAACGCGGCACCCAGCAGCACGGCGCCGTATTGCAGCGACTGCATGTAGGACGCGTTGTCGCCGAGCTGCTCCACGCTGATCCAGACCAGAGCGAAATTCCCGATCTGGGCGCCGAATTCGGCGATCACGAGCGCGGCCCACAGCGTGGCCAGCGGCTTGTGCGACAGGGGCGCGATCAGGCGCAAAGCGGCGGTCCTGACCCCGGTCAGCCGGTCGGCGACCAGGCGATGCCGGCCGTCACGGCGCCGGCCAGTTCACCAGACCGACGCGCCAGTCGTGGCCGCGGCCGGGACCGTCGACATGGTCGATGCGGGACAGCGACAGCGTGTCGATGCTGAGCGACAGCGCGGATTCCGGCGAGATGGCCAGCGCATGCGCGATCGCCGCGCGGATGGTGCCGCCATGCGACACCAGCACGATGTCCCTGCCGCGGTGGCGCGTCGTCAGCGCCGCCAGGGCGCCGGATACGCGCGCGACGACCATGGCGAAGCTCTCGCCGCCGGGCGGCGTCTCCACCGCGGGCGCCAGCCAGAACCGATGCGTGCGCTCGCCCTGCCCGAAGGCGCCGATCTCGCGATAGGTCCGTCCCTGCCATTCGCCGAAGCTCTGCTCGATGAAGGCTGGTTCGACGTTCAGGCTCGCCGGCGTCTGCCGGCCAGCCGCGCGCAGCTGCTCGGACAAGGCCTGGGCGGTGCGCTGGGTACGCGAGAGCGGCGTGGCGAACCACAGCGCGCCATCCGGGATCCTGGCCGCAAGGGCCTTCAGCGTCTCGGCGTCGGAGACGTCGCATTCGACGTCCATCTGGCCATAGACACGACCATGGGTGCCGACGACGGGCGCGTGGCGGATCAGCCACCAGCGGGTGACGACGGTCTGGGTCATGCGGCTCTCGCGGCTCGGTCTCGGGTTCAGGGGTCGGCGATGAATACCAGCAGGAAGCAGATCTCGGCAGATTGTTGCACCGCGCCCAGCACATCCCCGGTCTGTCCGCCGAGGCGGCGGCGCGCCAGCAGCGCGGGCAGCGCGGCGCCCGCCGCGGCACCGGCGATCACCAGCAATATGGTCAGCGGCTGCAGGACCGGGGCGAGCGCCAGCGCCGTCATCAGGATGCCGATCGCGACGCTGTCCGCCGCGCGGCTGCGATGCGGGGTCCCGGCGGCCGCAGACACGCCGTCGGGCCTGGCGGGCGGCAGCAGATACATCACCGGCACCACGGCCGTGCGCGAGGCGATCGCCGCGGCGATCAGCGCGCAGACCGTGTCGAGCGTGACGCCGGCATAGCCGATCGCGCCCGCGCGCAGCATGAGCGCAAGGATCAGCGCCAGCGCGCCATGCGCACCGATCCGTGCGTCGCGCATGATCTCGAGGCTGCGGGCGGGCGTGCGGCCGCCGCTCAGCCCGTCGACGGTGTCCGCGAGTCCGTCCTCGTGCAGACCGCCCGAGACCAGCACGGCGGCGACCAGA
>JBIKXN010000326.1:0-4737 GCA_044355765.1 Alphaproteobacteria bacterium | reverse complement strand
GCTGGTCGGGCGGCGGTGTCACCACCGCTTCCACACCCGGCACACTAGCCAGGAGCGGCCGCAGGGTCGGCCGGCAAGCCAAGGTGACGCGCGCGCCGGTTCCGGCCAATGCCGGCAGCCAGCGTGCGGCCCAGAGGCAATCGCCGAGACCCTGTTCGGTGAAGACCAGGACGTTCTTGCCACGTAGATCGTCCCCTGGCCGCGGCATGCGATGATGCAGCCCCTCGAAGCTGCCCTTGGCGGCGAGGCTGATCCATCGCTCGCCGTGCAGCATGCGGGCCTCGTAGTGGCGCAGGCCTTCGCGATAGCGGCCGCGCAGAAGCAGCGCGAGGGCCAGGTTGAATGCGAATTGCGGCTCCCGAGGCGCCAGCGCGGCCGCGCGTTGCCAATGCGCCATGGCTTCCCGCTGGTCGCCGGTCTCGTCCAGCGTCGCCGCCAGCACGCCATGGGCGGCCGGCATGGCCTCGTGCTCCGCGAGCGCCAGCCGCGCCAGTTCAGCGGCCTGCGCAAACTGGCCGAGCCGCAGCAGTTCGGCGGCGGCATCGGTCAGGATGCGCGCCGCCGCGACCGAGGTATCGGTTTCCGTCGCGCGCGCTTCGCGCATGGCCCGGTTATGGTACGGCCAGCGGGTGCCGTGCCGCCGCCATCGGCGAGATGGGCGACCGCATGGCGCCTGGCGCGTGAGGGTCGGAAATCATGTCTGTCTGCGTGCGTCGTCCCGTTGCGGCCGCTCGAGGCGAAGCCTAGACGCCCTGCGCACGCGCGGGCAAGGCGGCAGCGTCCGCCTTTCGGAGCGCGTGAGTTGTCCGCTTTGTTCGTCGCCTGTTCGGGAGGCGGCGATGCGGCGAACGCCAAGGCTCAAGGCGGCAGGGCTGCGATCAGCGTCTGCAGCCGCTGCGCGATGCCGTCCCAACGCAGGATCGTTCCATGATCGAACCCTGGGACCTCTTCGAAACTCGCCTGGACGCCACGTGCGACTGCCCGTTCGACCCACCTGATCGCGAAACGCGGCAGCGTGTTGTCGTCGTCCGCTCCGGTGATCGCGATGACCGGCGTGGCCGGCGGGATGCCGCCGACATGCGACAGCGGGTTGAGGCTGTTGGTCCAGGGACGATCGATCGATCCGCGCTGCCCGTTGCGATGGGTCCGCCATGGCGGCACGTCGCAGGGACAGCCGATCAGGATCGCCGCATCGGCGGCGCCTGGATGCCGCCCGAGGACCAGCGCGGCGGTGGCGGCGCCGCCCGAATGCCCGACCAGCACGACGCGCTGCGCGCGCGACATCTGCCGGAGCTCGGCCAGGGCGCCTGCGACCCGCGCCATGTTCTCGGCGGTGTAGTCGTCGTCGCGCGGATTGGCCCAGCCGCTCGAACTGCCGACCGGGGTGTGGTAGCCGGGCCGGATCAGCAGAACGGCATGCCGATCCTCGGTCTGCAGCGCACGGCCGACGCGCAGCCAGCTGTCGATATGCCGCTGTTCAAGCGCGCCGGTTCGGTCGCCGTGGATCATGACCACCAGCACACGCGGCGGCGGCCTGCCCTCGCGTGCGGGACCGCCGACAGGAACGAGCGCGAGACAACCTGACCGGCCGTCGGACACCGTGCGGTCGGGTGGAAGCTCGGAGCAGAGCTGGGCGAGGGCCGGGGCCGCCGAGGCGACGGCAAGCAGCGCCAGGACTGCGCCGAGGAGGAGCGTCTTCATCGGTGTGGATCCCCGCTGTCGTGGGTCATGCGCCGCTCTTTCGCTGGCGGCAGGTCATTTGAACAGCAGGTCGGGCAGCCAGGTCGCGAGCGGCGGAAATGCCATCACCGCGGCCAGACCGAGCAACTGCAGGATCACGAACGGCACGATGCCCCGATAGATGTGCATCGTACTCACGCTCGGTGGCGCGACGCCGCGCAGATAGAACAGCGAGAACCCGAAGGGTGGCGTCAGGAACGAGGTCTGCAGGTTCACGGCGATCATCACGCCGAACCAGACCGGATCGACTCCCATCGCCAGGATGATCGGTCCGACGATCGGAATGACGATGATCGTGATCTCGACGAAATCGAGGAAGAAACCCATCAGGAAGATGACGCCCATGATGACGAGCAGCGCGCCGTATTTGCCGCCGGGCAGCATCTTGAGGAATTCGTGCACCATGTCGTCGCCGCCAAGGCCGCGGAAGACGAGGGCGAACAGCGTCGCCCCGATCAGCGTTGCGAAGATCATCGCGGTGATGCTGGTCGTCGCGCGCATGACGCCGTGCAGGACCCCGCGCCTCCAGATCGCGTGGAAGGCGGCGAGGACGCTGACCGCGAGCGCGAGGGCGAGCGGCGCGGCTAGCATGATCGCGATACGGTCCCCGGTCGGCGCGTTGGCGCGCCCCAGCCGCATGTCGAACTGCGACGCCAGGGCGACCAGGCCCAGGGTCGAGACCGCCGCGGCATAGGCGGGCCAGCGGGGCGTGCCGGGCATGCGCAGGCTCGCCAGCAGCGTCGCGCCAACCGCGCCGACGGATGCGGCCTCGGTCGGGGTCGCCACGCCGCCGATGATCGAGCCGAGCACGGCGACGATCAGGACGATCGGCGGGACCAGCGCGCGGCCGACTTCGCCGATGGAGACCGGGCGGTCGTTGCGCTCGGCGAGCGGGATCGGCGGCGCGCGATGCGGGAACAGTGCCGCGAAGACGGCCTGATAGGCGATGTAGAGGGCCACCAGAAGCAGTCCGGGAACCATCGAGCCGGCGAAGAGTTCGCCGACGCTCACGGTCTCGACCGAGAACTTGCCCTGCGCGAACTGCGCCTGCTGATACGCGGCCGACAGCACCTCGCCGAGGATCACCATCACCGTCGAGGGCGGGATGATCTGTCCAAGCGTCCCGGCCGCGCAGATCGTGCCGCAGGCGAATGCGGGATCGTAGCCGCGCCGCAGCATGCTGGGCAGCGCCATCAGGCCCATGGTGACGACGGTGGCGCCGACGATCCCGGTCGATGCGGCGAGCAGCGCGCCGACGATCGAGACCGAGATCGCGAGGCCGCCCGGCATCGCGCCAAAGACCCGGCCCATGGCCTCGAGAAGCTCCTCGGCGATCTTCGAGCGCTCGAGCATGATGCCCATGAAGACGAAGAGCGGGATGGCGATCAGTACCTCGCTGGTCATCGTCCCGTAGATGCGCGGCGGCAGCGCGCCCAGCAGCTCGGGCGTGAAGACGCCCGTCGCCCAGCCGAGACCTCCGAAGACCAGCGCGCAGCCCGTCAGGATGAAGACGACCGGGAAGCCGGACAGGATCGCCACGCACAGCGTGGCGAACATCAGCAGGTCGAGCGTTCCTCCGAGCCCGCTCATGTCTCGCTGCCTTCGCCGCTATGCGCGGCTTCGAAGACGCGCGTCGCCACCCCGGCCAGCGCGAGCGCGGACTTGATGGCGACCGATATGCCCTGGAGCAGCAGCAGGGCGGCGAAGACCGGGATCGCGGTCTTGAGCAGATAGACGGCGGGCAGGCCGCCGACGAACATCGGCCCTTCGCGCATCCGCCAGGACGCGCCCACGAAGCCCCAGGAGAACCACAGCACCAGCGCGCAGAACGGGATGACCGCGATCAGCGTGCCCGCGAGGTCGACCAGCGCCCGTCCCCGCGCGCCGAAGCCCGCATAGAACACGTCGACGCGGACATGGCCGTCGTGCAGGAACGTGTAGCCGATGGTCAGCATGAACAGCGTCGCGTGGACGTAGATCACGCTCTCCTGCATCGCGATGAAACTGGTGCCGAAGAGATAGCGGAGCACGACCACGGCGAACTGGATCAGGACGAGCAGGCTGGCCAGCCACATCAGCCGCCGGCCGACCTGCTCGTTGATCCAGTCGCAGATACGGGCGATCGCGCCGAGCGCGGTCATCCTAGGGCGCCCGTTCCGCTTCCGGCGCGCGCTCAGCCCCACTTGATCGGAAGCCGACGCGCGTTCATCACGCCGTTATAGGCCTGGCTGGTGTACTCGGCCTGGAGATTGCGGAAGGCGACGTAGGACTCGGCGATCTTCTTCACCAGCGGATCGGCGTCGCCGCGGATCTCGGCGAGGACCTCGCCGGCCGCGTTGCCGAAGGCGATCAGCAGGTCGCGCGGCGCCTCGCGGACGGTCACGCCATGCTTGCTGACGAGTTCGGCTACCGCGGCAGGATGCTTCTGGTCGTATTCCGTGAGCGCCTCCATGTACGAGGACTGCGCCGCGAACTGAACGACCTGCCTGAGATCGGCGGGCAGCGCGTCGAACTTCGCCTTGTTGACGCCGATCTCCTCGGCCGAGGACGGTTCCTGGACGCCCGGGTAGTAGTAGTTCTTGGCGACCTGGTGGAAGCCGAGCGCGGCGTCGTTCCACGGGCCGATGAACTCGGCGGCGTCGATCGTGCCGGCGCGCAGCGCGGCGAAGATTTCGCCGCCGGGTAGCGTGACGACCGAGGCGCCGGCGCGGCGGAACATCTCGCTGCCGAGCCCCGCGGTGCGAAAGCGCAGGCCGCGGAAATCGTCGACCGAATTGATCTCCTTGCGGAACCAGCCCATCCATTGCGGGCCGCTGTCGCCGCACATGAACGGCTTGATGCCGAAGCGCGCGTACATCTCGTCGTAGAGCGCGCCGCCGCCGCCGAAATTGAGCCACGCCTGGAGTTCCTGCGCGACCATGCCGTAGGGGAACGAGCCGAAGAATCCGATGCCGCGGGACTTCGACAGCCAGTAGGACGGGACGGCGTGATAGATCT
>JBIKXN010000324.1:0-4742 GCA_044355765.1 Alphaproteobacteria bacterium | reverse complement strand
CGGAGAACATCACGGCAGAGACCACGCACGCATAGGCCGTGCCGCCGGGCACGTTGCGCGTCAGCATCATCGAGAAGCGGATGAGACGTTCGGTTATGCCGCTGCGTCCCATCACCTCGCCCGCCAGGATGTAGAACGGTGCGGCGAGCAGCACGAAGCTGTCGATGCCCGTGAACATGCGCGTTGGCACCGCCACGAAGCGCAGTTCCAGCACCCAGATCCCGACGACGCTCGCCATGCCGATCGCGAAGGCGACCGGCACGCCGATGACGAGGAACAGCGCGAAGGCGACGCCGAGCGCGATCATGCCATGTCCTCCGCGCGCACGCCGCCGCCCTGCGGCGTCAGCGCGGGCGGCAGCACGAGCAGGCAGAGGATCTTGATCGTCATCAGGATCCCGCCGATTCCCACGGACAGGTACGGGATCTCCATCGGGATGCCCGAGGCCGGCGACACCTGGCCGGTGTCCAGGCCGTAACGGGTGCCGAAGAAGGCCAGGATCGCGGCGAAGACGAGCATGCAGAGCAGGATGACGTAGTGCAGGACCAGCTTGACGACCGGGTTCTCGATCCCGCCGAGCATGCCCGCGGCCATGTGCTCGCCGCGGAACACGGCCGCCGAGCCGGCGATGAACGCCACCCAGGCCATGGTGTAGCGCATGACCTCCTCGCTCCACTCCAGCGGGTCGTTGAGCACGTAGCGCCACAGGACCTGGGCGAGGTTGACGACGATCGCGACGCCGACGAGCAGCGCGGCGGCGACCTCGCAGGCCCGCGTGAGCGTGCCGGCGAAGCGCAGGACGAGTCGATTCACGTTGGATCCCCCGGACGCCGTGGCGTCCATAAGCGCCGCGCGGCGACGCCCGCCGTGGTGCGGGCGCCGCCGGCCGTCGTCATTCGCCGTAGACGAGCTTGGTCGACTCGCCGACCGCCGCCATGAACTCCTTCACCAGCGCCTCGCCCACCTGCTGCTCGATGAACTTGCGCACCGGCTCCTGGGTCACCTTGCGGAAGGTCTCCTTCTCGGCCGCCGTGGTCATGTGGACCTGCACGCCCTTGGCGCGGATCTTGCCGAGATACTCCTCGTGCAGCTGCGCCTTGAGCGTGCCCGAGACCGAGGAGAAGACGCGCGCGCCCTCGGAGACGATCTGCCGATGCTCGGGCGACAGCTTCATGTAGAACTCGTCGCTGATCATCACCGCGTGCAGCCCGAAGATGTGCTCGTTGATGGACATGTGCTTCTGCACGTCCGCGATGCCGAAATCATGGACGATCAGCGTCGCGTTCTCCTGTCCCGAGACCACGCCCTGCTTCAGCGCCAGCACCATCTCCGCGGCGCTGATCGGCGTCGGGGTCGCGCCGAGCGAGCGCATGAAGGTCATGTAGACCGGGCTTTCCATCGTCCGCATCTTGAGGCCCTTCATGTCGTCCGCGGTGCGGATGGGCCGGTCGTTGTTGGTCAGGTTGCGGAACCCGTTCTCGGACCAGTGCAGCACGCGCACGCGGGTCTGCTTGCGGATGTCCTCGGCCATGCGCCGGGCGAAGGGATGGTCGAAGAACGCCCAGGCCACCGGCGAGGACGGGAAGATGTACGGAATCGAGAAGACCTGGATCGGCCGGTAGAAGCCCGCGATCGCACCATCCGCCGCGAGCCCCATTTCGAGCGTGCCCTGGCGGACCTGCTCCATGATCTCGCGCTCGCCGCCGGCGCCGCCATGGATGCGCCGAACCTGGATCTTCCGGTCGCTGCGCGACTCGACATAGGTCTGGAAAGCCATCATGGCCTTGGCTTCGGCGGCCTCGAGGCTCGGCACCACCGTCGCGAAGGCGATCTTCACCTGCGCCGCCGCCGGATCCACCAGACCCAGCACCGCGCCCACCGCCGCGAGCGCGCTCCACGCGCGCAGTTTCTTGACCAGCTTCATGTCGACCTCCCGGTTGCGATTTCCCACGCGCTGTCTTCGCGCGCTTCGGCGCTCAGACTATCGGCTCGACCGAAGCCCGGTCAAACATGCCGCGCGGCCGATGCGGGCGCGTCGTCAGACCGGTCGGCCGGCGCGGATCGTGCGGACCGCCTCCCAGTCGCCCTCGACCCGGCGCAGAACCGCAAGATCGGCGCACGCGCCCGGCGCGAGCGTCCCGACCTCGCCGGCGAGGCCGAGCAGCGCGGCCGGGCGGAATGTCGCCGCGGCGAAGGCGTCGCGCTCGGGAAGGCCCGCGGCGACGAGCTGCGAGATCACGGCCGGCAGGTCGTGGCGGACTGGCCGCGCCAGATGGGCGACGTAGAGATCGCTGGAGACGGTGTCCGGCGGAAAGCCCTCGGCGATCGCGATGCGCGCCGTCTCGGCGTCGTAGGCCGCCGTGCCGTGCCCCACGTCGAAAATCACGCCGCGCGCGCGCGCCGCGCGCGCCGCCGGGTTCACGCGGCGGCGGTCCTGCACCAGGTCGCGCGACGCCATGTAGCAATAGGTGACGACGTCGCCGGGCCGCAGCATCGCCAGCTGTTCGGCGAGCGGCCAGTCGACGGCCTCGCGCGCGCCGAAGAGCAGCGGCTTGCCGCTGCGTCCCGCCGCCTCCAGCGCGCGCGCGAACACCCAGCGCGGATCGGTCGTGCCGCACGAGAAGCGGCTCAGATTGACCGAGATGCCCCACAGCGCGTCGTCGCCCTCCGCCAAAGTCGCCACGCAGGCCTCGACGTCGACATCGGCCGGATCGCCGTAGCACGCCAGCGCCGTGGCTTCGCCGCGCGCGGACAGATTCAGCGCCAGACGCACGCGCGTGCGGCAGGCACGCACGACGTCGTCGCGATAGGCGGGCCATGTGCCTGCGCCCGCGTCGCCCTGCGACAGCACGGTCGTGACGCCGGTCGGCAGCATGTAGCGGTCCGGGCAGATCCCGTATTTCGATCCGCCGCGCGCCGGGTGGGCGTGCAGATCGACCAGCCCGGGGATCAGCAGCGCGTCGGGAAACTCCAGCACCTCGCGCGCCGCCGGCCGGTCCCCCGCTTCGACGATACGGCCATCGCGGATCGCGACCGATCCCGGCCCGTCGCGACCGGTCGCCGCGCAGAACACGCGCCCAGCCCGGACCAGCAGATCCACCGTCATGCGCGTGCCCTCCCGCGTCATCAACCGCCGCGCGGCCTCCGGGTCCGGCATAGACCAGCCCGCGACGGGTCGCAACCGACGTCGGCTGGGCTGTAGTTAGCTCGCGAGTTGTCCGGTTTTCGTAGCGCGTGATCTGTCCGGTATTGGAACCGCTCCAAAGAGGGGGCGGCGATGACGCGGACAGATTTGCTGCAAGGACTGCGGACGATGAAGTTCGAGACGCTTCTTGAGCGGTGGCAACGGAGCGAGTTGAGCCAGGCTGAGGCTGCGGAGGCGCTTGGGATGAGCGAGCGTTCGTTTCGTCGCTGGCACGCGCGCTGGCTTGAGGACGGCGAAGCGGGTCTGCACGACCGCCGGCTTGGCCAGCCTTCGCCGCGACGGATGGCTGGGTCAGTCAAGGCGGAGGTGTGCCGGTTGTTCCGGGACGTATATTCGGACCACACCGTGAAGCACTTCCACGAGCAGCTGGTGAAGCGGCACAACTATCGCCTGGGCTACACGGTGACGAAGCTGACGTTGCACGCGGCAGGGCTGGTCAAGCCCGCGGCTCGCCGTGGCGCGCACCGCAAGAAGCGGCCTCGTCGGCCGTTGCCGGGGATGCTGGTGTTCCAGGACGGCTCTCGCTTCGCGTGGCTGCCGGACGTCGATCGCGAGTTCGACCTGATCGTGACGATCGATGACGCGACGAGCGAGATCTACTCGGCGTTCCTGGTGGATGAGGAGGGGACGGCGTCGAGCTTCGTGGGTCTGGCCGAGACGATCGCGGCGCGCGGGCTGTTCTGCGCGCTCTACACCGATCGCGGCAGCCATTACTTCCACACGCCCGCAGCGGGCGGGAAGGTCGACAAGACGCATCCGACCCAGGTCGGCCGGGCGCTGGCCCAGCTGGGCATCGAGCACATCGCAAGCTATTCGCCCGAGGCGCGCGGGCGGGTGGAACGGGTTTTCCGCACGCTCCAGGACAGGCTGCCAAAGGAGTTGCGCCTGGCCGGCCTGGGCGGCGATGTGGCGGCCGCCAACCGCCTCATCCGGGATGTCTACCTGCCAGCGCACAACGCCCGTTTCGCCGTCGCCGCCGAGCAGCCCGGCTCGGCATTCGTGAGCGCCAGGCGATCGCAGTGGATCGACGTCCTGTGCTGCCAGCAGGACCGCCTGGTCGCCAGAGACAATACCGTTCGCTACGAGGGCCTTGTCCTGCAGATCCCGCCGAGCCCGCTGCGCCGCCACTTCGTGGGGGCGACGGTGCGCGTCCACGAATACCCGGATGGCACTCTCGCCATCTTTCACGGGCCGCGCTGCGTCGCGCGCTACCATGCCGACGGGACCTTGATCGAGCAGCCACAGGGGCCCGGCGTCCGCCGCTCGCCGCGCCCGGCCTGTGGGCATTCGGGCAGCTTGACGCTGCCCGAATGCCCACAGGCCAGACATCCCCAAAAGCGGTCAATTGATGTGCTACATAAACCGGTCAACTTGACGAGCTAGCTACAGGATTATTTCAAGAAATTCGACGCCGGGGCGTCAGGCACGGCGCGCGGCTGCTGCGCGCAGCAGCCGCGCGAGGCTGCGCAGCACCGGCGCGTCGACGCCGACGAGCGCGCCGATCTCGATGGGCGCCTCGAGAAGTCCGCCGATCTCG
>JBIKXN010000323.1:0-4750 GCA_044355765.1 Alphaproteobacteria bacterium | reverse complement strand
CGCATCCATGACGCGACGCCGAGGGTGGCGATGCGTATCGGGCGTCCCGCCGCAAGATTGTCGCGGATCGGCGCCAGCAGCCGCTGCGGCAGTTTCTGTGTGCCGTCCATCGCGATCTGCCAGGTCCGATGGCGCAGCTCCCGGTTGCCGAAGCGCTCGAGCGTCCGCGCGCGATAGGCGCCGAGGTCGGTGCCAGCGGGAAGCGCCAGGGTGGGTGCGACCTCGTCCCAGAGACTGCCGACGAGCGCAGCGAAACCCGGCGCGGCGATCGCCTCCGCCACCGTCTCGTGCCCGGCGAGGTAGCCGAGATAGGCGAGCGTCGAATGGCTGCCGTTGAGCAGCCGCAGCTTCATGCGCTCGAACGGAGCGACGTCGTCCACCAGCGTGGCGCCGGCGCGGTCCCAGGCCGGACGACCCGCGCGGAACCTGTCCTCGATGACCCATTGCGAGAACGGCTCTGCGACGACGCACGCCTCGTCGCGCAGCCCGAGCAGCCCGGACGCCTCGAGGCGGTCGGCCTCGGTGGTCGCCGGGACGATGCGATCGACCATCGATGAGGGGAAATCGATCTCCGCGGCAATCCATTCCGCCAGCGCCGGATCGCGCAGTTCGGCGAGCCGCAGGACGACCTTGCGCGTGGCGACGCCGTTCTGCGGAAGATTGTCGCAGCTGACCACCGCCAGACCTCCCGTCCCGGCGCCGCGCCGCGCGGCCAGCCCCGCGACGATCAAGCCCGGTGCCGAGCGCGGCATGCCAACGGCGGCGATGTCGGCACGCACGTCCGGGTGCCCCTCGTCGAGCGCCCCCGACGCGGGATCGCGGCAATAGCCCTTCTCGGTGATCGTCAGCGAGACGACGCGCGTCGCCGGCCGCGCGATCGCCGCGACCGCGTCGCCCAGGCGCCGCGGACCGATGATCGCGCGCAGCGTCGCGTTGACGCTCAGCACGGGGGCGCCGCCGCCACGCTCCAGGACCGTGAACAGGCCATCCTGAGGCCCGAGAGCGAGCGGCACCGCATCCCCGCGCAGGCTGACCGCCGCGACGCCCCAATCGCCGCCCGCGGCCTCGATCGCGGCCTGTGTGTGAACGGCCTGATGGGCGCGGTGGAAGGCGCCGCAGCCTAGATGAACGATGCCGACCCCCAGACGACGCGGATCGAAGCGCGGACGACGCACGCCAGGCGCGACGGTTTCCAGGGTCGCCAGCGACAGCCGCGCCGGCACGGCGAGGCTCAGCTGCGGTTCGGCCGCAGGTCGTCCTCGATATGGGCGTGGATCAGCGCGTCGATGGAGTCGTCGGTCGCGAAGCCCATTGCCTTGGCGCGCGTCGAGGCGAGCTTCTTGGGCCAGCCGTCGACGATCTTCTGGATCATCGGATCGGGTTGCCACTTGATCCGCCGATAGGCGTCCTCGCCGGCGACGCGGCGCAGGGCGTCGGCCATGTCCTGGACCGTCGCATCGAGCGAGGGAAGGGTCAGCGACCGGTTCCAGCCCCAGGCGCTGCCCGGGAGGTCATGGGCGCGGATGAATGCCTCGACGGTCTTGCGCGGGCTGAGCAGCGGCATCCAGTTGTCGGGGCGCACCGGACAGATCGCTTCCTGACCGGCCAGCGGCTCGCGGATGATCGACGACGCGAAGGTCGAGGCGGCGAGATTGGGCTTGCCCGGCCGCACGACGATCGTGGGAAGGCGCAGGCTGCGCCCGTCGATGAACCCTTTTCGGGTATAGTCTGCGATCAGCATCTCGCCCATCGCCTTCTGGACGCCGTAGGAAGTCTGCGGCGTCAGAGGCTGGTCGTCGGTCAGGCGTTCCGGCAGGTCGCCGCCATAGACCGCGATGGAAGAGGTGAAGACCACGCGCGGCCTGGTCCCGAGCGCGCGACAGGTCTCGAGAACGATGCGGGTGCCGTCGAGATTGACGCGATAGCCGAGGTCGAAATCCTTCTCGGCGCCGGCGCTTACAACGGCGGCGAAATGGAATACCGCGCCGGTGTCGGCCGTGATCAGCCGCTTGATCAGATCGGCGTCGTAGACCTGTCCGGTCACGATCTCGACACGCGGATCGACGGGCACGTCGGGAACGGTGGCCACGTCCATCAGGACGAGCTTCTCGATCTTCGCGGGCTTCCCGTCGGGCGACAGCGTTCCCTGCTCGAGAAGCTTGCGGGCGAGCTTCTTGCCCAGCATGCCGGTTCCGCCGGTGATGACGACCTTCATTGTTCGTTCCTCGATGCTTGCAGTTCAGGAATTCGGACCGCGATCCATGGAGAAGGGCTGCCAGCGCCGCAGGCCGCTCGCCGCGAGCACCGTGGGATTGACGCAGGACAGCGGCCAACGGCCAGAGAGCACGAGCGCCAGTTCCTGACCGACGCGGCGCTTGCGCGCGGGATCGAAGCGCGCGGAGGCCGATGCATTGTGGGGCGCCAGGATCACATGCGGCATGCGCAGCAACCGGTTGTCGGGCTTAGGCGGTTCGATCTCGAACACATCGAGCCCGGCGCCGGCGATCCACCCCTCGTCCAGCGCACGGATCAGCGCCGGTTCCTGGACCGTCGGGCCGCGCCCGGTGTTGATGAAGATCGCCGTCTTCTTCATCTGTCGGAAATGCTTCTCGCCGAAGAAGCCGCGCGTCTGCGGCGTGTCGGGCAGGTGCATCGACACGAAATCGGCGCTGGCGAGCAGGTCCGACAGGCTCGATGGCTCGACCCCGAGTTCGGTCATGCGCGTTTCCTCGACGAACGGGTCGTAGGCCTTGAGCCGCAGCCCGAACGCGGCGGCACGACGCGCGGTCGCGCGCGCCACGCGGCCGAACGACACGAATCCGAGCGTCTGCCCGATCAGACGGGGGATCTTGAGCAGTTGCGGGCGCCCCTCGCCCCAGCGCCCCTCGCGGACCATGCGGTCCTGCTCGATGCAGCGGCGATGGGTCGCCAGCAGCAGCATCATCGCATGGTCCGCGACCTCGTCGATGAAGGTGTCCGGGCAATTGGTCACCGGAATGCCCTTGGCGGTCGCGGCCGCGATGTCGACATAGTCGACGCCGACCGACCCAAGCGCGATGATCCGGCATTTCGTCAGCGCGCCGATCATGCGCGCCGTGAACTTCATGCCCTTGGCGTAGACGGCGTCGGCCGACGATGCCGCCGCGACGAACGCGTCCTCGTCTGCGGCGCATTCGACGATCTCGGCGCCCATGCCCTCGAGCGCCTCCAGTTCGTGATCGTACCCGCCGCCGCCGGTCGTGAAGGACGCCGCGGCCGGCGTCAGGATGATGAACTTCGCCACGTGACGTAACCCCCTCTGCATGCAGGCGGTCGCCGCGGCGACCGCCGCGCGATCATTCCTTCACCGCGCCCGTGAGCGAGGACACGTAGTAGTCGACGAAGAAGGAATAGAAGAGCGCGACCGGGATCGAGCCAAGCAGCGAGCCCGCCATCAACGCGCCCCACTGGTAGACGTCGCCGGTCACGAGCTCGGTCAGGATGGCGACCGGAACGGTCTTCTTCTCGGTCGACTGTATGAAGGCGAGGGCATAGATGAACTCGTTCCACGACAGCGTGAAGCTGAAGATGCCCGCGCTGATCAGCCCGGGCACCGCGAGCGGAAGCGTGATCCGCCACAGGATCTGGACGCGCGTCGCGCCGTCGATCAGGGCGCATTCCTCGAGTTCATAGGGGATCGACTTGAAATAGCCGATGAGCAGCCAGGTGCAGAACGGGATCAGGAAGGTGGGATAGGTCAGGATCAGGGCGAGCGGCGAATCGAACAGCCCCAGCTGGAACACCATCGTCGCCAGCGGAATGAACAGGATCGACGGCGGCACGAGATAGGCGAGGTAGATCGCGAGGCCGACATACTGGCTGCCCTTGAAGCGCAGCCGCTGGATCGCGTAGGCGGCGAGCGTGCTGGCGACCAGCGACAGGATCGTCGAGCAGAATGCGACGATCATGGTCGTCCATAGCCAGCGCGGATAATCGGTCTTGAACAGCAGCAGGTATATGTGGTCGAGCGTCGGCGAGCCGATCCAGAACGGGTTATAGGTCTTGTAGTCGTAGAGTTCGGCGTTCGGTTTGAACGCGGTCACCGACATCCAGTAGAACGGAAAGAGCAGAATGAAGACGAAACACGCCAGCGGGACGTAGATCGTCACGACCCGGCGCGAACGGCTCTCCCACGCCAGCGCCTCGGGCGCGTTGGACTGCGGCTTTCCGGGGGCCGGCTCCAGGGCGGCGTCTTCCGCCGTTGCGGCCGCGCGAGCGTCAGTCATCGCCTTCTCCCTGCTGCCACTTGCGCCGCGCGAGCGCGAAATAGCTGAACAGCGTCGCGAAGACCAGGAACGGGATCATCGACACGGCGATCGCCGCCCCCTCGCCCAGCTGTCCCGCGGGAATGCCGCGCTGGAAAGCCAGGGTCGCGAGCAGATGGGTGGAATTCACCGGCCCGCCGCGCGTGATCGCGTAGACCAGCTGGAAGTCGGTGAAGGTGAAGATGATGCTGAACGTCATCACGATCGCCAGGATCGGGAGCAGCATCGGGAAAGTGATGTAGCGGAACCGCTGCCAGGGCGTCGAGCCGTCGAGCATCGCCGCCTCGTACAGGGAGGGCGAAATCGTCTGCAGCCCGGCCAGCAGCGAGATGGCGACGAACGGGATCCCACGCCAGATGTTGGCGGCGATCAGAGACCAGCGCGCTGACCACGGCGAGTTGATGAAATCGACATTCGTGTCGCGCAGCCCCGCCTCGATCAACACA
>JBIKXN010000368.1:0-4273 GCA_044355765.1 Alphaproteobacteria bacterium | reverse complement strand
CGATCGGGGACGCAGCACTGGGACTCGGCGTGCTGCGCGACGGCGCCGGCGCCGCCACGGACGCCGCCGCCGCGCAGGCGCTCGTCGCGCGGTACCGGCTGCCGCAACCGCGGCTCGCCCTGGGAGGGGCCCTGGCCGGATCCGGGGCCGCCTGCATGGATGTCTCGGATGGTCTGGTCCAGGACCTTGGCCACATCGCGCGCCGTTGCGGTTGCGGGGCGGTCATCGACGAGCCTGCGGTGCCGCTTTCGGCCGCCGCCGCCGACATGGTCGCCAGGGATTCCCGGGCGTTCGATGTCGCGGTGAGCGGCGGCGATGACTACGAGTTGCTGTTCGCCCTGCCTCCGGCGGCGCGCGATATCGTCCAGGCCGCCAGCGCCGCCGCGAAGACGCCGGTCGCGCGGATCGGTCGCCTCGTGCCCGGAAGCGGGGTCGACCTGCGGGCCGCCGACGGACAGTTGCGTCGGCTTGCGCGCGGCGGGTGGACCCATTTCTGAACGCCGTTCATGGCGCGTTCATCATCTGGCGCCTATATCGCTGCAATGACCAAGAGGATCCAGAGACCAGGCCATGTGGCCTCCCGCCGAAGGGTCCTTGCTTGCGCGGGTTCGGCGCTGGCCGGGCTGGCATTTGCCGGCACGGCGCACGCGCAGAACGTGCGCGAAGGCGATCTGGACGGCAAGCCGGTATTCTTTCCGCTCAACCGGATCGTGATCTCGATCTTCCGCGGCAAGACGGTCGAGCGTCACGACATGCTTCTGCTGCGTCTGGAACTGATGAACACGTCGGCGATCACCCCCGTCGAACTCGCCATGCCTCGGCTGCGCGACGCGTTCGTGCGGATTTGGAGCAGGCTCGGCGCGCGCCCAGACGCGGCGGACAAGGGGCTCGACTTCGAAGCGGGTCGGCGGGCCATGCGCGCAGCCTGCGACGAGATCGCCGGACCGGGGCTGGTCAAGGCCGTCCTGCTGATCGCGCATTCCAGCCGGCGGGTTAAGCACCTCTCCGATTCCTGACCGGGCGGGCCGATTGCGCCACGGCAGGCCGCATGCCACAAGCGGCCGATGACAGCTCTGCACGCCGACGCGACGCGGCGAAACATCGTCCTGCTCGCCATCTGCCACGGGCTCACCGGGATCGGCAACACGACGATGATCGTCGAGTCGGCCCTGGTCGGGCACATGCTGGCCGACAACAAGCTGCTCGCCACGCTGCCGCTGGGGATGATGCACCTGGCCGTCATGCTCACCGCGTTCCCCGCGTCCATGCTGATGCACCGGATCGGCCGCCGGGCAGGGTTCTCGATCGGCGCCGTGGCCGGCGTCTTGGGAACCGCGCTCTGCGCCTGGGCCGTGGTGCAGTCGTCCTTTCCGCTCTTCTGCGCCGGTGCCTTCGTCAACGGGATCTACAACGGCTTCGCGACGTTCTACCGCTTCGCCGCCGCCGACGGCGCCTCGCCCGCTTGGCGCGGCAAGGCGATCGGCTACGTGCTCGCCGGTGGCGTGCTCGCGGCGATCCTCGGCCCCGAGATGGCGAAGCGCACGACCGATCTGCTGCCGCCCTATCTGTTCGCGGGCTCGTTCGCGGCGCTGTCAGGCACCGCCGTCCTCGCCTTCGTGCTGCTCCAGTTCATCCGCATTCCGCCGCCGCGACTCGATCGCGGCGAAGGTCCGGCGCGACCGCTGGCGCAGATCGCATCCCAACCGGTCTTCGTCGTCGCCGCGGGCGGAGCGATGATCGCGTATGGCTGCATGAATTTCGTGATGACCGTGACGCCGCTGGCCATGGCCGGCTGCGGCTTCGGCCACGGCGACTCGGCGACGGTGATCCAATGGCACGCCCTGGCGATGTTCGCGCCGTCGTTCTTCACCGGCGACCTGGTGAAGCGCTTCGGGGCCACGCGCGTGATGGCCGTCGGGGCGGTGCTGATGCTCGCCTGTCTCGTCGTGAACCTGTCGGGCCTGGACTTCGCCAATTTCCTCGCCGGGCTGATCGTGCTCGGGCTGGGCTGGAACTTCCTTTTCGTCGGCGGCAGCACGCTCGTCACCGAGTCGTATCGGCCGAGCGAGCGCGCCAAGGCCCAGGCGCTCAACGATCTTCTGGTATTCGGCACGGTCGCGACCACGGCGATGTCCTCGGGCGCTGTGCATGGGTTGGCGGGCTGGACATGGGTGAATCTCGCCTGCGCGCCGCTGCTGCTGCTGGCTTTCGCCGCGGTCGTCTGGCTGGACCGCCGCCGGGTGGCTTCCGCCGGCTGAGGCCGGAAGATCGGGCGACCGGCCGCCTTGCGGAGGCGAGGGGGTTTGCGTATGTTCCGCGCCGCTTTTGGACCCGGCGCGGCCAAGCCGCTCCAGTCAATCAATAAATCGGCGAGGCAGTCCCCATGACAACGGCCTTCTGGATCATCATCGCGTGCGGCGTGCTGTCGCTCGTCTACGGCTTCTGGGCCTACGGCCAGGTCATGGCCGCTCCGGCCGGCAACGATCGCATGCGGTCCATCGCCGCCGCGGTCCAGGAAGGGGCCCAGGCCTATCTCGACCGCCAGTACAAGACGATCGCGATCGTCGGTGCCGTGGTGTTCGTGCTGCTGCTGCTGGTCCTCGGCCTGCATGTCGCCATCGGCTTCGCGATCGGCGCGATCCTGTCCGGCGCCGCGGGTTATATCGGCATGAACGTCTCGGTGCGCGCCAATGTGCGCACGGCGCAGGCGGCGACCAACGGGCTCCAGCCGGCGCTCGACGTCGCGTTCCGCGCCGGTGCGATCACCGGTCTGCTCGTCGTCGGCCTCGGACTGCTGGGCCTGGTCGGCTATTACGGCGTGCTGCTCGGCTGGAAGGGCGACAACATGACCACGGTCATCCAGGCCCTGGTCGCGCTGTCGTTCGGCGCCTCGCTGATCTCGATCTTCGCGCGTCTGGGCGGCGGCATCTTCACCAAGGGCGCGGATGTCGGCGCCGACCTGGTCGGCAAGGTCGAAGCGAACATCCCCGAGGACGACCCCCGCAACCCGGCGGTCATCGCGGACAATGTCGGTGACAATGTCGGCGACTGCGCCGGCATGGCCGCCGACCTGTTCGAGACCTACGCGGTGACGATCGTCGGCACGATGCTGCTCGCCGGCGTGTTCTTCATGGGCAAGGACCAGAGCGCCGCCCAGGCGACGCTGATGATGTTCCCGCTGTTGCTGTGCGGCGTGTGCATCCCGGCCTCGATCGTCGGCACGTTCTTCGTCAAGCTCGACGCCGGCGGCGACATCATGAAGGCGCTGTACAAGGGCCTGGTGGTCACCGCCGTCATATCGATCGTCCTGATCGCGGCGACCACCCATCTGTTCATCGGCTTCGGCGCATCGTTCAAGCCGGCCGGAGCGGCCGCCTTCACGGGCGGCGGCCTGTTCGTCTGCGCGCTGATCGGTCTCGCGGTGACTGGCCTGCTGGTCTGGATCACCGAGTACTACACGGGCACCGGCTATCGTCCTGTCCGTTCGATCGCCGAGGCATCGACGACCGGTCACGGCACCAACGTGATCAAGGGGCTCGCGATCTCGATGGAGGCGACCGCCCTGCCGGTCATCGTGATCTCGGCCGCGATCATCGCCGCCTATCTTGTCGCTGGCCTGTACGGGATCTCGATCGCGGCGACGACGATGCTGGCGCTCGCCGGCATGATCGTCGCGCTCGACGCCTACGGTCCCGTCACCGACAACGCCGGCGGCATCGCCGAGATGTCGGGCATGCCCAAGGACATCCGCAAGAACACCGATGCGCTCGACGCGGTCGGCAACACGACCAAGGCGGTGACCAAGGGTTATGCGATCGGTTCTGCCGGCCTCGCGTCCCTGGTGCTGTTCGCAGCCTATATCGAGGACCTGAAGCACTACTTCCCGAACCTGAAAGTCCAGTTCTCGCTCCAGGACCCGTATGTCGTCATCGGGTTGTTCCTGGGCGGAGCGCTTCCCTATCTGTTCGGCGCGATGGGCATGACCGCCGTCGGCCGCGCCGCCGGTGCGGTCGTGGTCGAGGTCCGTCGGCAGTTCAAGGAGATCAAGGGCATCATGGAGGGCACGGCGAAGCCCGATTACGGCCGTGCCGTCGATCTTCTGACCCAGGCGGCGATCAAGGAGATGATCGTACCGTCGCTGCTGCCTGTGGCGGCCCCCGTAGTCCTGTACTTCGTGATACGCGTCGTCGGTGGCCAGGAAGCCGCATTCAGCGCGCTCGGCGCCATGCTGCTGGGCACCATCGTGACGGGCCTGTTCGTCGCCATCTCGATG
>JBIKXN010000322.1:0-4758 GCA_044355765.1 Alphaproteobacteria bacterium | reverse complement strand
CGCCGTGCTCAACGCAGCGATCCTGCTCGACAAGGGCGGCATCGAGGATCCCGCCGAGGTCTGGGATGATTCCTGGGACCGCCAGTGGCGCACCAACGTCCTCGGCCCGACGCGGCTCATGCGCAACGCGGTCTCGCATTACCGCGCCGTCGGCGGCGGCGTGCTGGTGACGATCTCCAGCTGGGCCGCGCAGCGCGGCGTCACCAATCCGCGCATGATCGCCTACGCGGCCAGCAAGGCGGCGGTGAAGGCCGCGGCGCAGACCATCGCGCGCGGCTACGCGAAGGAGAACATCCTCAGCTACATCGTGGCGCCCGGCGTCGTGCGCACGCGCATGTCCGAGGACTTCGCGGCGCTGCAGGGCGGCGAGGACAAGGTGACGGCGACGCTGGCGATGGGCGAATGGGTGCCACCCGCGGACGTCGCCGAGCTGGTCGCCTTCCTCGCCACCGGCCGCGTCAGGCACCTTTCCGGCGCGACGCTCGACGTCAACGGCGCCAGCTACGTGCGCTGAGCGCGACCGCCTTCACCTCGAGCGGCGCCCGCGCGGCTCAATCCAGCGCCGCGAAGCGGTCGACCGCGGCGAGCAACGCGGCGCGCATCGCGGGCTCGGCGGTGGAATGGCTGCCATCCTCGATGATCGTGAAGCGCGCCTGCGGCCAGGCGCGGGCCAGCGCCACCGCGCCGTCGATCGGGGCGATCATGTCGTAGCGCCCGTGCAGGATGATCCCGGGTATGTGGCGGAACCGGTCGACGCCGCGCAGCAATTCGCCCTCCTGCAGGAAGGCCTCGTGGCGGACGTAATGCTGCTCGATGCGCGCGACCGCCAGAGTGCCTGGCCCGGGCGGCGCGACGTCGCCATCGGCGGGCCGCAAAGCGGAGAGTTTCTGGTCGAAGCCGCGCCATGCGACCGCGGCCGGCATGTGGATCGCGGGATCTGGATCGGCGAGGCGGCGGCCATAGGCGGCGACGGGATCGGCGCGCTCCCCGGGGGCGAGATGGCCGACGAATTCCTCCCAGTACTCGGGGAAGATCCGCCGCACCCCGCGCATCCACCAGTCGATGTCGCGGCGGCGCGCGAGCCAGATGCCGCGCAGGATCAGCCCCGCGCAGGCCTCGGGATGCGCGGCCGCGTAGGCGAGACCCAGCGTCGAACCCCAGGACCCGCCGAACACGACCCAGCGCGCGATGCCCAGCCGCGCGCGCAGCGCCTCGATATCAGCCACCAGATGGCGCGTCGTGTTGGCGATCAGCGAACCCGACGGCGTCGACCGCCCCGCGCCGCGCTGGTCGAAGAGCACGATGCGCCAGCGCCGCGGATCGAAGAAACGGCGATGCTCCGGCTTGCACCCGCTCCCTGGGCCGCCATGCAGGAACAGCACCGGCCGGCCGCGCGGATTTCCCGACACCTCGAAATAGAGCGCATGGCCGTCCCCGACCTCGAGCCGGCCGGTCTCGAAGGGCTCGATCGGCGGATGCAGCTGGACCGGTTGCGGGTCGCCCATGGATCCTGTCCTCGCGAGATGCCGACGCGCGCGCGGCGTCAAGCCCCGGCGCGCGGACGCAGGCTTGCTTCCAGCACGTCGCGATAGGCGACGGGCGGCGGAACGGCGAGACCGACGATCTTGGCCTCCTCGTCCCAGCGGCGTACGCGCAGCGCCCCGGCGAAATGCGTCTTCGCCGCGAACGCCTTGGCCTCGGCCTCGCCCATCGGCCCGCCTTGCAGCTTCAGCGACAGGACCGAGGCGGGCGAGAGTTTCGCCGCATAGCCCGGCTCGGCCGCGACGAGATAGCGCTTCGCGTCGACATGGAGGGCGACCGGTCCGACGACCGCCTCGCGGAAATGCCTGGCCAGAAAGGCGGCGCCCACCGCCTCGTGCTTGCCGTCGATGCCGCGCGCGGCGATGTCCTCGTCGAGCCCGTGCAGCAGATGGCCGATGTCGTGCAGCAGCGCCGCGACGATCAATTCGGGGGGCGCGCCCTCCGCGCGGGCGAGCGCCGCGGCCTGCAGCGCATGATCGCGCTCGGACACGCCTTCCCCATAATGCCTGTCCGCTTCCGGTCCCTCGAGCTTGGCGACGATGCGATCGACGATGTCGGTCATCTCTCCCTTCCCTTCACGCGCGTTCGGCGAATTTGAGCAGCGCCACGCCCGCGACGATCAGCGCGATGCCGCCCGCGCGCAACGGGGTCAGGGATTCGCCGAGCAGCACGATCCCGAACACCGCCGTCCCGACCGCGCCGATGCCGACCCAGACCGCGTAGCCCGTGCCCACCGGCAGGTCGCGCAGCGCCAGCGCGAGGAAATAGAAACTCGCCGCCGCGCCCGCCAGCGTGACGGCGCTGGGCAAGGGTCTGGTGAAACCCGCGCTCATCTTGAGCCCGAGCGCCCAGACGACCTCGAGCACGCCCGCGATCGCGAGATAGAGCCACGCCATGCTTCAGCTCCAGATCCTGCGCGCGGTTTCGGCGGGCATGTCGATCTCCCGCCATTGCGCGTCCATCGCCAGCATATTGCCGCCGAAGCCCGAAGCGAAGCCGCATTGCGCGCGGATCACTGAGATCGGATCCCGGAAATCCGATCCAGAAAAGCATTCGCCTCTCCGGCTCGCCCGTAGGCGAAGCGATGCGGCGAGAGAACCCGCCTGCCGCTGCCAAAGCGTCGTCACGACCATATGCGCCGGCGCGTAAGCTTCAACGATGGCGGGACGCGCGAAGCCAAGGCGGGTCGAGCGACGTCAGCGGAAATGGCTGTCTGGATCCGGTCCATCCGAGCCTGGCAGGGTTTCGAGTACCGCGCGCGCTTCGCGCAGCACGGCGAGGTCGTGCCCTTCGGCGAAACCGGCATGGATCCGGCGCAGCCGCGCGGCGGAACCGGGCGATGCGGGGCCGAGGCGCGCCATCGACGTTGCGATCCTGAGCAATGCCAGCCGGTTGCGCTGACCTTCGGCGACGGTCCATGCCTGCATCAGCAGCGCGTGCGCGTCGTGCGGCCGGCCCGCGGCGGCGGTGGCCTCGCCGCGCAGGCGCTGGATTTCGGCCTCGAGAAAACGCTCGTTGATGCCGCGCTGCGCGATCAGGCCGTCGCCGAGCGTGCGCTCGGCGCGGTCGGGCCAACCCGCGTGCAGCCAGGCGTCGGCGAGAACCACCAGGAAGGAATGCATGCCGATCGTGGCGCCGCCCGCGCGCCAGCGGCCGATCACGGCGTCGAGCGCGTCGAGCGCGTCCGCCTCGCCGCTCCGCGCCCGCACCCAGAGGCCGACCACCTGTCCCGCGACGTCCAGATAGGCGAAGCCGCGCGCGCGCGCGATCGCGACGGTGCTCTGCGCCCAGCGCGCGGCCTCGGCGAACTCGATCAGGAAATGGCTGCTCCACATGGCCGCGCCGTGGGCATAGGCCATGCTGAACGGATGGCCGATCGTCTCGGCGCGCTCTACCGCACGGACGATCTGCGCGCGCCCCTGTTCGGGATATCCCAGGCGCGCGAGCGCCCAGCCGAGCAGCCCACGATTGGCTGCGTCGGGATCCTGCCCGAACTGCGCCACCAGCCCGCCATGTGCCGCCGGGTCGAACAACTCCACCGCCTGTTCCATGTGCCGCCGCGCGGCGACGAAGTCGCCGGCGAAATAGGCGGTGTTGCCCAGAAGCCGGTTCGCCTCCAGCAGCAGCGCCGCATCGCCGGAGCGCGCGGCCAGCGCCAGCAACTCCTGGCCGATGCGCGCGGCCTCCCCCATCTCGCCCTGGCCTTGGCGGTACTGCCACAGGCCGCGCAGCGCGCGGAAGGTCAGCGCATGGTCGCCGACCGTCGCGCACAACTCGCTCGCGCGCGCATAGGCGACATGAACCTCGGGCGCCGCGTAGCTTCGCGACGCCACCGCCGCGGCACCGAGCGCCAGCTGCAGATGCAACTCGCGCCGCGCCAGCGCCTCGTCGCGCGGCAGTTCGCCAAGCAGCGCCAGCGCCTCGCGCAGGAAACCGATCGCCTCCTCGTTGGCATGGGCCGCGGCGGCGCGCTCGCCCGCGGCGGCGTAATGCGCGATCGCCTTGATCCATTCCTCGCGCAACGGCGGCACGCCTTCGCCGGCCCGCCGCCAGTGCCGGGCAAGCGCCGGATGCAGCCAGAGAAGGTCGTCGGGCTGCGCGTCTTGGAGCCAGCCCGCCTCCAGCGCCGTGGCGGCGCGGGCATGCATCTGCTGGCGTCGCCCGCGCAGCAGGCTCGCATAGGCCGCGTCCTCGATCAGCGCATGGCGGAACTCGAATACCTCCTCGCCGCCGGCGCGATGGCGAACCAGGATGCCGGCGTCGAGCAACCGGGCGAGCGCCGTGTCGGTCGCGTCGCGCGGTAGCGCCGCCGCCGCCGCCAGCAGCGCCGCCTGAAAGCCGCGGCCGAGCACCGCGGCCCACAGCGCCGCCTCCTTCGCGGCGCCTAGCGCGTCGAGCCGCGCCGTCAGCGCGTCGCGCAGGATCGCCGGGATGCGCGGCGCCACCGCGCCGATGCCGGCATCGGGCGCCGCCGGCGCTTCGAGCATCGCCCGCGTCAGCTCCTCGACGAAGAGCGGGATGCCGCCCGCGCGCTGCAGCACATCCGCGCGCAGGTCCGCGCCAAGACGACCTTGCATGTCGATGCCCGCGATCAGGTCCAGCCCCTGGGCATGGTCGAGACGGTTGAGCTGCAACAGCGTGACGTTGGGTTGCGTGCGCCAGGCAGGCACGAATTCGGGACGCAGCGTCACCACCAGCAGCACCGGCAGGGCGCGG